>CAYHAK010000033.1:0-19895 GCA_964354625.1 uncultured Candidatus Bathyarchaeia archaeon | reverse complement strand
CCTGCTCTTTCCATAGGCGCCCCAGCTCATGCTTATCACATCTGCACCTTGGTCTGCGGCGTGGATGATGGCGTTTGCAAGGCCGATTGTGTCTCCTGAGCCGCCTACGTCAAGACCCTTCTCAGCCATTATCCTGACCTGAGCTATGCCTGCGATGCCAACACTGTTGTTGAGCACAGCAGTGATTATGCCTGCGCAGTGAGTGCCATGCCCGTTGTCATCCATCGGGTCAGTGTCGTTGTTGATCCAGTCACAGCCCAAAGGAATGTAGTTAGCTACCAAGGCGGGATGATTGTAGTCTATGCCTGTGTCGATGACTGCGACTAGAACTGAGGAATTGCCGACAGTAGTGTTCCATGCCCAGTCTGCCTGAATCTTCTGAGGCCCCCATTGAACGAACCAGTAAGGATCGTTTGGAGCAAGCTGAGTCCTGTACTTGATGTTTGGCTCAACGTATCTTGCTAGACCGCTAGAGGACGTCTCAGCTGTGAAAGCAGACGCCTTACGTTGAGGAATCATGACCCGGAATGCATCAGTTTCGTTATTGGGCGAAACGGTCTTCACTACCTTGGCGTTCCACCTGTCTACTAGACGAAAAATGTCTTGGCGATTGTGAAGGTTGCCCGCGTCGATGGCCACGATAAGATCCTCAGTCTCCAAGCTCTGGGAAGTGCTATCTTCAAAGGATTCTTCAGAAGAAGACGCATGATCGATTCTGGCTTCCGAGGACGCCATCCCCTTCAGGGAGTTCGCTCCAGATGAAAGAGGGGCGAGAGACGTCGCGCATGTCGCTGTGCTTAGTAGGATTAGCAGAATTATGGGGAGTGTTCTTCTGAAAAAGACTCGGAAAATCAACTATGCCTCCCCAAAACAATACTAGATGCTCCAGATATTTATCTATTAATGTAGCCTCGAAGTACAATGAATAACGGTGCAATATCTTTATCATCAACGTAAATGCAGAGTTGTCAGGCCAGAGACTAGGAGGCGAGTGCATGAGCCTTGAAGATCTCGGAAACCGAACTATATCCTTACGTCGCGCACCGAGACTGACAGTCATAACGATAGATCAGACAAAGCTCCCAAGGCAAAGGGTGCTTTTGGAAATGAAGAACTATCATGACGTGGCAGACGCGATCGGAGCAATGAAGATAAGAGGCGCTCCGCTTCTAGGTGCTGCTGCAGCCTTCGCGTTGGCTTTGGCTGCCTTCGACTCGAAAGCAAAAACCAAGGAGAACCTGATAGGCGATCTGGAAAGGGCAGCGGCCACAGTCAGGGCTACACGTCCGACAGCGGTGAATCTCTTCTGGGCATTAGACAGAATTCTCGACAAGGCAAGAGGATACGGCGGTGACTTCGGAGGCATGGCGGCTTTTGTTGCTGATGAGGCTCAAAGAATTGCTGACGAGGATGTAGCGGCCAACCGTTTGATCGGCATGCACGGGGCAGAGCTCGTGCGCGATGGCGACGTTCTTCTGACTCATTGCAATGCTGGCGCGCTGGCGACTGTGGGCTATGGCACGGCTCTGGGCGTGGTGCGTGCGGCGCGGGAGCAGGGCAGAAAGGTCGAAGTGTTCGCAACTGAGACTCGCCCATTGTTGCAGGGCGCAAGGCTGACGACTTATGAGCTTAGACGAGACGGTGTTCCTGTCACGTTGATCACGGACAGCATGGTTGGTTACGTGATGCGCAGGCGCCTCGTCAACAAGGTTGTCGTAGGCGCGGACCGAATAGTCAGAGACGCTGTGATTAATAAGATCGGAACGTTTACGGTTGCCGTTCTGGCCAAAGAGCATGAAATTCCGTTTTACGTTGCGGCTCCGAAATCCACTTTTGACCTGACGCGCATATCTGAGGAGGTTACGATTGAGCAGAGAAGCCCTGACGAGGTCACGCATGTAGGCATGCAACGAATCGCCACAGAAGGCATAAACGTTCTGAACCCGGCCTTCGACATAACCCCACTCGAATACGTGACAGCCATCATCTGTGAAAGTGGCACTCTATATAAGGAAGATTTCCGCAAGTTTAAAGCCAAACATGACAACTAGGTCATAGCCCAATCACAGTGAGGATCTGAATGAGCAACACCAAGGAAAGCGGCCCAAACGAGTCAGAGCTTACCGTCAAAGGCATACTGACAGAGAGAGGAGTCAGGATTGCCAAAAGGCAGGCTGCGGACAAGTTGTCTTCAAGCGGCTACGGCGTAAGCGAGGGCAAGGAGTTCCTTCTGACGTTCTTTGAGGCTTTGTATCTCGTGGATAAACGAATGCTAGAAGTCGAAGACGAGAAAGGCGGAAAGGAAAGCTTTCAGGGACTCCTGCGGCGCTATAAGAGCGCTGATGAGAACGCTTGGGTCAAGTACCTGGCCTACCGTGATCTAAGAAGCCGAGGCTACGTGGTCAGAGAAGGCTTCGGCTCAGGCGTTGATTTTCGCGTGTATGAGCGAGGCGAATACAGCAAAGACATCGCGAAATACCTCATTCTGAGCATCCAAGAGGGAAAGCCGATTTCGCTTGAAGACCTGACGAACGCATTGAAACAGTGCCAAAGCCTCAAGAAAGAACTCATCCTAGCGGTCATGAATCGACGAGGCGAAGTGGTTTACTATTCAGTCTCACAGCTTACACTGAAATAGTGAGGAAACGGGAATGTCTGAGTTTAAGACGGTTCGTGGGATGCGGGATCTTCTGCCTGAGGAAGCGCGGATCATGAAGTACATTGAGGCCAAGGCCAGAAGAACCGCCGAGCTGTACGGTTTCAAGGAGATCATCACGCCTATTGTGGAGTCGTATGAGCTGCTTTCGGCGAAGGCAGGCGAGGAAGTGCGGTCGCGCATGTTTGTGTTCAAGGATTTGGGCGACCGTATGGTTGCTCTGAGACCCGAGTTTACGGCTTCGGTGGCGAGGCTTGCGGCCACGGCTCTGCGGACTGAGCCGAGGCCTTTCAGGCTGTTCTCCGCAGGCAGCATCTACCGCTATGACGAGCCCCAGAAGGGACGATACCGAGAGTTCTGGCAGTCGAACTTCGAGCTGATAGGCTCAAATAGGCCCGAGGCGGATGCTGAGATCATCCTGCTGACTGACAGCCTCATGAAGTCAGTTGGCCTGAAATATGCGCTGAAAATCGGCCACGTCGGCGTACTAAGAGGAATCTTCAACCAGGAAAAACTGGACGATAAGACACAGAATGCGGTTATGCAGTTGATGGACAAGCAGCTGTACGATGATGCGTTGAGGATGATGGAGGATGCTGGCATTTCGAAGGAAGGCTTAGAGGCTCTCCGAAGGCTAGTGAAGCTGAAAGGAAACAACGTCTTCGATGTTGTGGCAAAAATGAAGGAGACTGTTGCAGGCAGTGAGAAAGCCGCGGAGGCCACGGAGAATCTGAGCGAAATACTCAAGCTGATCTCGCAAAGCGGAAGCAGAATCGACATGGTGGTTGACGCTGGCTTCGCCAGGGGTCTAGAATATTATACGGGCGTGATCTTCGAGGTTCACGTTCAGGATTTGAACATCGCCCTCGGCGGCGGAGGACGATACGACAGACTCATCGAGCTCTTCGGTGGCGACCCGACGCCTGCGGTAGGTGTAGCTCATGGGTTGGACCGCATAATGCTGGCGATGCAGGAGCAGAAGGCTTTGGGAGAAATCGGGCAGGAGAAGACGGTTGCGGTCATTCCTGTTCAGGAGGAGCTGAGGTCAGAGGCGCTGAAGATCGCGCAGCAGCTGAGAAGCCAAGGTCTCCGCGTCGAAATGGAGGTCATGGGGCGGAAGATGGGCAAGGCGCTTGAAGACGCAGACAGGAGAAAAATCGACTGGGCGGTAATAGTGGGCGAACGGGAACTGAAAGATAGAGCCGTGGTGCTCAAGAAGCTCCAGAAGAGGGAGCAAGCCACGGTGAAAATCGAAGGTCTGGCAGAGGCAATGGAAGCCTAGGCGTGTCGCCTTTCTCTTCTCAGGAAGTCGCCCACGTCAGAGATGTTCTTCACTGTAACCTCTTTGCTTTTCGCCTGCAGGTCTCCGACCATTCTGCCGAACCCTAGACATTCGCCATGCCTGTTCAAGATCAGCGTGCATTCTCCTTTTCTCCTCGAGCCGACGACCTTGGCTATGCCTTTTGCGAAAACGTCCCTGCCGCAGATGAAGAGCCACTCTGTCTTGTCGTCAACCGTCACTTTGTTTGCCTTGCCTTCGGCGATCAGGGCTAGGAGGCTGAAGCTTGGAAAGAAAGTGCCGCCTTTCGTTTTGCCCAGATATGTGCCTGCGTGGAAAAAGTCTCCTGACAGGAGCCCTTTCAACCTGTTGTTCAGCAGGAAGTATCGGTCTTTCTTTTTGATTATTAGTGCTTCGTCCAGCTTGGTTTCGGCGTGGAGGCGATTCACGAAATCCGTCACGGGCCTCATGAAGATGACTCCTGCTTTGTGAGTCTGCAAACGAAGAAACCCTGGGTTTGTTCTGGCCAGATTCGCTTGGCATTCTCTATTGTTGGGTCTAGCAGTTTGCCGAACACGTTTGTCAGAGCTTCTTCGCCATGGCACTTGATGCTCGCAGTCTTGAGGCCCAAGCTTCGTATAGCCCAGTCGATGTTCACCTCATCCTCTTCTGGCTCCAACGAGCATGTAGAGTAGACGATTTCGCCATCGTCTTTGAGGACTCGGACGGCTTCTTCGAGTATTTCTCTTTGAGCCTTTGCGTTTTCCTGCACGTCTCGGAGTGTTCGCCTGCTAAACCATGCTTTGTCGATTGTGAAGTTGCCTGAGCAGGGTACGTCTAGCAGGATTCTGTCGAACTTGATGTTCAGTTTTGAGGATTCTCTGGCGTCCATGCAGTGGACGATCGTGTTCCTGACGTGGCATCGTTCCAGCTGGTTTGAGAGGGCGGCCAGTCTTCGCTTCTCAATGTCCAAGGCTACTATTGCGCCTGTGTTCCGCATGAGATCGGCAAGCTGTACCGTCTTTCCTCCAGGTGCAGCGCACGCGTCTAGGACTGTTGTGCCTCCAAGGTTTGTGAAGAGGGTGGCGGGAATTTGGGCTGCTGCTTCTTGGATCGAGTAGAGGCCCACGAGATACTCGCTTGTGGCGCCGACCGAGAACTTCGAAGTCTTAACCCAGTAGCCGTCCTCCAGAAACGGAATCTTCTCGAGTCCGACACCCCGTGAGGCAAGCCGCTGTACCGTCTCCGCATTCCCGCCGTTTGTTGAGTTGATCCTGATGGTCTGCCTCGGCTCAGCAGCATTGAACTCCCAGCCCAGTTGCTCGTAGCGACGCGTGAAAAACTCTCTGCCGGACATTGAGGTCAAAGAGTAGGTTTGCCTGTAAAAAGCTTAGCGATTGCCCCTGCGACAGGGCTGAAGGCTATTTGCTCAGCCTTCTTGAGAGCCATTTTCGTATCTCTTCGGTGATTATGACTAGGCGGGCCAGCAACGCCAGAAACGCCCAGTCAGAGATGCCGAGCGCCGTTGTGCCGAAGAAGCCTTGCATGAGTGGGACGTAGACAAGTGTGGATATGATGGATAGTTGTGAGGCTATGCCCACCCATATCCACTTGTTGGTTTTGAGGCTTGTTTTGAAGATTGAGGCTTTGCTGGTTCTGCAGGCCAGAACGTTGCCCATCTGAGCTACCGCGATGCCTGCGAAAGTCATGGTCGTGCCTTTAACGTAGAGTGGATCACGCGCATCCAGCGACATGCCCAACCGCCATCCTCCTGGCCGCCCAAGCACCAAGGCAGCCTATCATAGCTCCTGCCGCTGTTATGATCCCAATGTAAAATGAGCGCAGGAACGTTTTTGCGCTGAATAGGCGTTCCTTGAGGCTGCGTGGCGGTTCCGGTATTATGCCTGCTTCGGGAGGCTCGCGGCTCAGAGCCAACGATGGAATGATGTCGATGCCTAGGTCAATTGCGAGAACCTGAACCACGAGAAGCGGAAGCGGGATGCCTAGCGAAGCGTAAAGCATGTATGGAATCAACTCTGCCAAGTTGTGGGCAAAAAACATACACGATGAACTTGCGGAGGTTCTCGTATATTGTTCGGCCTGACTCGACGGCCTTGACGATTGAGGCGAAGCTGTCGTCAAGCAGAATCATGTCTGACGCCTCACCTGCCACGTCGGCGCGCGCGATGCCGATGTCAGCCTTCTTCAACGGAGGAGCATCGTTGGCGTCGTCATCAGTAACTGCAACGACCTCGCCGCTCTTCTTGAGCGTGGTCACGATCCTGAGCTTCTGTTCAGGCGAGGCACGCGCAAAGATCGCGTTGCCCTTCATGACCTCGTCGACTATCTCCTGACCACTCATGTTTTCTAGGTCGACGCCTCAGACGACGCGGGAACCTTCGGTTTGGATGATGCCTACCTCCTGCGCGATGGCCTGCGCCGTGGGTCCATAGTCGCCAGTGATTATCACGACTTTTATGCCTGCTTGCTTTGCCATCTCGACTGCCTTCTTGACCTCTGGCCGTGGCGGGTCTTTCATTGCAGCAAGGTCTACCAAGATCATGACATGTTCAATGTCCTTCTGCTTGAACGGCCTGACCGCAGGAGCGCCCGCGTAGGCAACGATCGATCTTGTCAGTTCAAATCACGGTAACGCTGCCCAAGGTCTGCACCGCGGACAGTCGTTTGACGAGGACGTTTTACTTGACCATTTTGAGAACGTTTATAGCTAGTGCGCTTGACACAGTGACTTGCAGGCCTTCGGGAACGCACGCCACCATGACGCCTATAATGAACAGTATGCTCTCGTACACGCTGATGTGGAGACCGAGAAAGCCTACGAGGAAGAAGCGCGCGCTCATTATCTCAACAAAAAAGTTAATAGGAGACAGTTTTCTCTTCCATGTAGCCTATTCAAGTCGTGATGTCGCAAATGTCTAGGCAATTCGGCTTTGAATCCGTTTCGTATGCATGTGCTTGGAGTGTTTTGTTAGCATAGAGAAGGTTGGCTTATGGTTCGTTATAGACAGGTGGAAGAAATTCAGAAGCTGATGAATTATCCAGAGGTTATCAGGAACACGAGCATTATTGCTCATGTGGATCATGGTAAGACGACGTTGTCGGACAGTCTTCTGGCTGCGGCTGGCATTATCAGCGAGCAAAGGGCAGGTCAGCAGCTTGTGCTTGACTCTTGGGAGCTTGAGCAAAAGAGGCAGATGACGGTTTTCGCCTCAAACATCAGTCTAGTTCACGTTTTCAATGAGAAGGATCACTTGATAAACCTAATCGACACTCCTGGGCACATTGATTTCAGCGGCGCTGTCACTAGAAGCTTGCGCGCCGTGGACGGTGCGCTCGTGGTCGTAGACGCGGTGGAAGGTCCTATGACGCAGACAGAAACAGTGCTCATGCAGGCGCTGCGAGAGAGGGTCAAACCGATCCTATTCATCAACAAGGTGGATAGGCTGATTAAGGAGATTAAGCTTACGCCTGAGGACATCCAGCGCAAATTCGCCAAGATTATCATGCGCGTCAACGGTCTAATCGAGAAGTATGCTCCTCCGGAGCACAAGAAGGATTGGCAGGTCAAGGTTGAGGACGGTTCGGTGGCCTTCGGCTCGGCCCTCCACAAGTGGGGTATGAACCTGCCTCACATGAAGGCGAAGGGCGTTACCTTCAAGGAAATCATCGACGCCTACAAAGGTGAGAAAGATGAGATCGACCTGAAGGTTGATGCTTTGGCCAAGAAGGCGCCAGTGTATGAGCCTATTCTGGACATGTTCTGCGAGCATTTGCCGAACCCGTTGCAGGCGCAGCCGTACAGGCAGAGCCAAATCTGGCCTGGCGACCCGAGCAGCCCAGTGGGCAAAGCCATGACGAAAGTTGATCCAAAAGGGCCTGTCCTCATGTGCATCTCAACGATTGAGGTTGACCCGCACAGCGGCCTCGTGGCAATTGGCCGTGTTTTCAGCGGCACGGTTGAGAAGGGGAAGGTTGTCCAGCTGATCACGAGCAGGCAGAAGGGCACGATCCAGCAGGTCTACATGAGCATGGCTGCTGACAGAGTCATAATTGACAGGGTTCCAGCCGGGAACATTGCTGCTCTTTCTGGCTTGCCATCTATTCACGTTGGCGAGACGGTTGCTGAAGAGAATTCGGACACGCATGCTTTTGAGGGTTTGAGGTACGTTTCTGATCCCGTTGTCACGGTTGCGGTTGAGCCTGCTGACGTTAAGGACTTGCCGCTGTTTGACAAGGTGATGCACAGGCTGACTACTGAAGATCCGAATCTTCGGTTCATAATCAACAAGGAAAGCGGTGAGTATCTTCTGAGCGGCATGGGTGAGCTTCACTTGGAGATTACGGCTTACCGAATGCAGGAGGCCAGCTTGAAGGTCAAGACCAGCAAGCCCATCGTGATTTACCGCGAAACGATCAGCCACGACTACAAGGGTCCGGCAGTTATGGGCAAGAGCCCGAACAAGCATAACAAGGTTTGGATAACGATGGAGAAGCTGCCCGAGGAGATTATAGAGGCCATAAAAATGGACAAGATCTCTGAGATGCAGTCACGTGAAGAAAGACAAAAGAATCTCAAAGGGTTCGGCTGGGAGACTGACGATGCCAAGAACGTTGTCGCCATCGAGGGCAACAACCTTCTCGTTAACCGGATCAAGGGAAGGCAGTACGTTGAGGAGATTATGGATCACATTAAGTCAGGCTTCCGCGAGGCCGTGAACACGTCGGTTCTGGCGAAGGAGCCGGCGCACGGTTTGAAGATCAACCTAGAGGACGTGACGGTTCACGAGGACCCCGTGCACAGGGGCCCTGCGCAGATTCTGCCGATGACTTGGCGTCCGATCTGGTGCGCTTTTCTGCTCAGCGATCCTAAGCTTCTGGAGCCTCTTACGAGTCTCGAATGTAAGGTGCCTAGTGCCTTTGTGAGCAACATTATCGCTATTGTGCAGAAGCGTCGGGGAAAGATCTTGGATATGGTCAATGAGGAGGACATGATGATCGTGAAGGCTGAGTTGCCGGTGGCTGAGTCGTTCGGCATTGCCGAGGAGTTGCGGTCCTCCACCGAGGGCAGAGCCTTCTGGGCGACGCAGTTTAGCAGGTGGGCGCCTGTGCCGGAACAGCTGCAGGGTGAAGTGATCAAGCAGATACGCGAACGCAGAGGACTGAACCCGGTGCCACCGAGAGCGCAGGAGTTCTTCGAAGAAGCCTAGCGCGATCAAACGCACTAGCCTCTACTCTTTCTTCTTTCTCGATTTTGGTTTCCTAGGAAAGATTAAATTCGAAACTCGTGGAGTGTCTAGTCAAGCAGGCGCCAAACCTCATGTTGCTCTACATTGTCGTTTCGTTGATTGCTGGAATTGTGCTAGGATGCTTGCTGCGGCGGAGGAGGGGGCAGGTGGATCTTAACAGGGTCACTTTCAGCGTTGTCTTGCTTCTGATTTTCTCGCTGGGTTTCAGTATAGGTTCGAACGGCGATTTGTTGGGTTCGCTTTCGAGGGTGGGAGCTGACGCGGTGGTGATCATGCTACTGGCTGTCGGGTTCAGCGTGATCTTTGTGAAGGCAGCGGGCAGGCTGGTGAGGCTGGATTGATAAAATACATCCTGCTTGTCCTTGCCTTGGGCGGCGCGGCTGGCTACTTGAACAGTAACTGGGCCAGAGTGGTTGAGAATGCGTGGGTTTCGGATTACCTGTTTAATGGTGCGCTTTTGTTGTTGCTTTTTGTCATGGGTGTTGCTTTCAGTGTGGACAGGGAGGCGGTGGCGAAGATTCGGAGGACCGGTGTTAGGATTCTGGTGGTTCCTTTTGCCGTTGGCCTAGGCACGGTTCTGGGCGGGCTGGTGGCTGGGTTTGTGTTGGGGATCAACGTGGCTGGGGCGATGGCCGTGAGCGCAGGTTTCGGCTGGTACACGTTGGCTGGGCCTTTGGTTGGGCAACTTCTGGGCGCGGAGTGGGGTGCCTTGGGTTTTGTAGTGAACTTCCTTAGAGAATTGCTTACGATTTTGACGGTCTCTCTTGCTTCGAAGGGTGGTAGGAATGTGCCTGTGGCGGTTGGTGGGGCTACAACAATGGATACGACGTTGCCTGTGATTGTGCGCTACAACGGTTCTGAGGCTTTGATAACGTCGTTTTCGAGCGGCTTCGTGCTGAGTCTGGTTGCGCCGTTCGCGATCATTGCGTTGGCGTCACTCTATTAGAGGCTCGGTTCTATGGACTGTAGGTTGCGTTGACGTAGATTCCGCCAATGGTGGTTCTGAGGCCCACAATGAAGTTGCTGCTTGAGGGGTAGTAATCTGACTGCAACAGCGACTTGTTACCAGAGAATCCTATCTTGTCGGTTGTTATTTCGCTTACTAGCGCGCGGCGCGCGCGCTCTCCTGAATCATTTCTAAGGTCGAGAGCAAGCAAACGCGCTAATTGTATTCTGGCTGCGATGCCGTCGCTGATTGACAGGGCGAATACGATTCCGCCAGTGGTGGCTTCAGCGTTCAGGGTGACGTTCGCAGGCAGCTTTGAGACCTGTGTAGCGTTCATGTCTATGCCTCCCGTGGTCGTCCTAACGTCCACTTGGACGTTGTTTGCGGCCTTCACGTTGTTCCATGCAAAGTTGATGCCTCCTGTTGTTGTTCGGATTATGACGTCGCCCTTGATGATGACGCCTTGGGCTAGGCCGGCATCTATGCCTCCTGTGGTCGTTTCAAGTTGCAACGAGTCGAAGGCCACGCCCATGTTGGCGTGCATGGCTATTAGCGCGCGCGCTGGGATCCGCAATCTGGGCAACGCGCGCTAGCCTCAAAAACTACGCCATAAACGCGCATTGAGAAAACTCGAAATGAAGGGTCTTAGCGGGCTTCCTGAGCCTCTGTGTCAAGCTCTTTGACCCGCGTCTCAATAAACTCCGCAATCTTGTCTTCACTGTACCGCTTCGCCTGCCTCTGCTTCTCCAAATGCACCCTGATCGTCTCCAGCAAATCATCCATCCGCACCGGCTTAATCGCATATGCATCCGCACTGCGATTCACCGCATCCATAGCATTCTGCAATGAAGGAAAACCTGTCACAATAATCTTCACCATCCTCGGCGTAGTCTCCTTCATCCGCATCAACAGCTCCGTTCCCTCCATGTCTGGCAACCGAATGTCAATCAAGGCCAAATTGTAGAAACCGCTGTGAGTCTTCTTAATAGCCTCTCGCCCGCTTTCAGCCGTGTCAACCTCGTAACCTTTCTCCTCCAGAATCGTTGAAATAGCCTTCCTTATGCTTTCATCGTCGTCAACAACAAGGATTCTGGCACGTTCACCCATACTTTTTCACCTCCTTCTGCTTCTGGTTTCAACGGAACAGTAACCATGAATGTGGTTCCCTTACCAATCGCTGTCTTCACAGAGATCTTGCCGCCGTGCGCCTCCACCATACGCTTACAAATGGCCAAACCAAAACCCATACCCTTCGCCTTGGTCGTGAACAACGGCGTAAAAACCTTCTCAACCATACGCTGCGTCATGCCAACCCCAGTGTCCTCGAAAGCAAACTCGAAGTTCGCTCCCGATTTCCTGCCCCTTATTGTCAGCTCTCCTCCCTTGGGCATAGCGTCAACCGCGTTCTTGACAATGTTCAAGAAAACCCTCTTGGTCTTCTCCATGTCCACGATGAGCTTTGGCGTTTTCTGAGTCAAGTTCAATATAGCGACATTCTCGGGAGCTTCAACCATTGACAACGTTTCCTTGATTATCGATCTCGGAGAGGTGTCAGTCAGGTCCAGATGAATCTCACGCGAGTAGTCCAACAGATCATTCACGATCTTGTTCGCATACTCTATGTCCTTCTCAATAAGCTCCAGCATCTCTCTCTTCTTTCTGCTGTCGCCTCTCGAACTCATCTTCATCTTCAAATAGTAAGTAGCGCCAGCAATGCCTGTTAGCGGATTCCGCAAGTCGTGACCAACCATTGCAGCCACTTCTCCCATAGCCGCCAATCTCTCCGACCTGAGAACCTGTTGCTCCATCCGCTTGCGCTCAGTAATGTCACTGGTTATTGCCACGAAACCCACAGGGTTGCCTGAAGCGTCTCGCACAAGGCTTGCCGAGAGTTCCGCAGGATATTCGAGACCGTTCTTCGTTAGGAGCGCATACTCTATGTTTCTAATCGATCCTTGCTCTAAGGTCTTCTTCAGATTCTCCATGGCCCTCTGCCGATCCTTCTTGGCGACCAGCTCCAATGCATTCTTGCCGACCAAGTCTTGTCTTGATTTGCTTCTGAATGCCTCCAGTGCCGCTTGATTGCAGTCGATAATGTTCCCGCTCAAGTCGCTAACGGTAATGGCGTCAGGAGTGGCAGTTATTATGCTTCTAAGCTTCTCCTCGTTCCTTCTCAAATCCATAGTTCTCTCTTTCACTTTCTCCTCCAAACGCTTCGCATATTCTCTGACTTGATCCTTCGCCCTTTTCAACTGCTCAAACAACTGAGCGCTCTGAATAGCAACAGCTGCCTGATGTATGAAAAGCTCTAGAGCCGCCAAAGACTCTCTCGTAGGTCGTCTCCCATCCAAGGGATCATCAATACTCAATATGCCTACGACACGTCCGTCTGCCAACTTGAGTGGAACGTACAACAAGTCTTGCGGGTCCCAATCAACCATCTCTTCTGGTGCCAGCTTGCTCGGAACCGTGCTTCGAGAGAACTTCCTCCTAACCCACGGATCACTCCAAGGTAAATGATAGAATTCACCGATCTTGAATCTTTCAAACTCAGATCCGAATCTTTCGCGCCAGACTTCTCCTGACGTTCTGTGTTTCCACAAGAACTCCTTTTCCTTGCTCGTTAAGCCTGCAGTCACGAGATCCTCAAGGCTCTCCAAGTCCATCGTCTCACTTCTCACCGCACGGATGACGACCCTTCGCCAGCCAAGTTCCAAAATTGCCTCTGCGATTTTCTGAAGCCGCTGACGCAACTTCATGTAGTGAATCATCTCAGAGGAGTACTTCATCAACAAGGCCAGCTGGATTGAACGCTTCTCATTCTCATCCCGCTTCTCCAAGTTGCCTATGGCAGTCGCAGCATGAGACGCCAAGATCTGGAGCAAAATCACGTCTTTTTCGTCAAAAGCACCTAACTTCCTACTCTCAACATCTAAGACCCCAAGAACACGGCTATCAATCATAACTGGCACGGCGAGTTCCGACTGCACTCCAAGTGTTCCTTCAACATAGTCTTTGCGTTTTCTCACGTCTGGAACGAGCACAGGCTTGCCTGTGTTCGCCGCTTTCACAGTTAATCCCTTTTCTCTTAGCGATAGCTCGGGCATGGGCTGAGGATGCCCGCGTTGGCATGCCACACAAAGGTTGCCTTTCGACACCACTAGAAATGCAGCAGTCTCGAAGCCCAACGTCTGCTCCAAAGCATCCAAGGTGAGCCCATAGACGTTTCGAAGGCGTTGTGCCGCGTTTAGTCTTCCACCATAGAAGTTCAGTGCGGAAAGCCTTTCCTCCAGCGTCTTTCTCTCAGTGATGTCGGTAAGAGTTCCTTCGTAGTACAGTATTCTCCCTTGTTCATCACGGACTGCGTTCGAGTTCTCCAGCGCAATCAGTATTTTACCATTCTTGCGGCGCAGAGTTAGTTCAGCATTGCGCACCTGTCCATTTCTATCCAGTTTTCGCATCCACGCCTTTCTGTCCTCTGGATTTACGTAGAGATCATGAGAAACATCTAGGACTCGGAGCTCATCCAACGAAGAATAGCCTAGCATTTGCGCAACTGCGGGATTGGCGGTGACAATCTTGCCGCCGGGAGTGCTCTGGTAGACACCATCAGGCACGTTTTCGAACAGTGCTCGGAATTTCGCTTCAGAGGAACGCAGCGCCTCTTCAGATTTCTTGCGTTGCGTTACATCCCGAACGATGCCAGACTCTCCTACGACCTTCCCGTTTTCTTCGCAAGGTCTGCTGGCGAACTCCCCTACGAGGTATTCACCTGACTTGCAGCGTATGCGCAACTCATAGGGAGGCGACATCTCCCCATTCAATGCATGCTTGAATGTTTCCATGGCAACGGGTAAGTCGTCAGGATGAACCAAGCCTACAAAGGATTTGCCGATCCACTGCTTGCATTTCCAACCGGTCAGTTTTTCGAATGTCGAGTTTAGGGATCTGATCTTTCCGTCCTTGGCGATCGTGTAGATAGCCTCAGGCAACGTTTCAATCAGGCAACGGTAACGTTCTTCGCTCTCACGTAGTTTCTGCTCCACTTGTTTCCGCTCGGTGATGTCACGTGCGATGCCCAACATTGCGACAACCTTGCCTTTGCTTGTGCAAGGCATCGCGGTGACTTCAATGTGATAAGCAATATCCTGAGCTCGGCCGAACTTAATCTCAAAACTCGCAGGCTTTCCTCTCATTACGGTTTTGAAGCTCCTGCGGGCCAGCGGAACTACTCCAGGCGGGACAACGTTTTTGAAAGACCGACCGACAAAGAACTTGCGGTTGCTATTGCTCATCTCTTCTACCGTGCGGTTGACGGCAATGACTCTTCCTTTCGTGTCTAGAATGAAGATGGCGTCACCGGCATTGTTGAAAAGGAACTCGAAGGCTTCAGCTAGTGAAGTGTCCTTTGAAAAGGCTTCGCTCAGCTTTCCATTTCCACGTGCTCGCATTGACCCATCTTCACCTCCACCGCTCCAGACTTCTCCAGAAAACTCCGCTTTGCCGAAGCAACGTACTCAGTCAGAGTCAGTTCCCCGGACACGTGCCACTTCGAACCCGTTTCGACTTTCTCGCTAAGTCTTGCCACTATTAGAGTCTCGATGAAATTGGCTCCCAGCCCGAAGATTTTCTCAAGCGCACAGACAAAAGACTCAACGTTGTTCGGGATTTCCTGCTTCTCAATGTTGAAGCTCTTTTCCAGGTGATAGTATATCGCTTGTTTTGAGGATTCGCCCAAAGAAGACAGGCTTTCATCTACCGCTTCAAGCAGATGTCTTTCGAAATCGCGCTTAGGCATGGCTTTTCCTCGAGGAGCATCGTTCTGGAGTTTAGAGACCTCTATATTGAGAATGTATAAAGCGGTTATGAACTTCTGATTTAGATTAGGAATTGGAATCGAGGAACAAAGAGCAGATGCTTTTCTGTTAGCGCGCGCGATTCTTGACGGGTGAAATTGCGAACTGAGGACAGTTCCCTGTGTTGGCTGGCATGCTGTTGATTGGATTTGAGATTCTGTTTCTTGATTCATAAGTGTTTTAATGTTTCTGAACGAGCTATTTTGCTGAGGGTGGATTGCTTGAATGATCAGATTCTTCAGACTTGCAGGGAATTAATTGATGATGCGAAGATGAGTTCCGCGGACTTGGTTTTCAAGGAAGTGTGCCTCGAGATTCTCTCGAGAGCACGCAACGTTCTAACGCAGAGACAGTTCAAACAGCTCGCTGCCTACGCTTCGGAGAGAATGAAAGAGAGAATACCGTTTGAGCTTCAGCAGGAACTGATGGCACGCAGGTGAAAAAGGAAAGCCGCTTTTTGTCACTCCTTGAGCGGCAGCCGATGCACACTTGATTCAAGGCATTTCCGCCCTGTCACGGCTTTTGTACATTCATAACCTGAATTCTCAACTGCGAGAATAGGCGGGGCTGAACCTGCGAGGCATGCAAATAGCGCACAGATATCTGGTTGGTGCGGTTGAAGGCGTTAGCCGAGTTTGTATCCGATTTTTCGCAAGAAGTCTTTTCTTGCTTTGATGTCTTCTGTTACTTCTATGCCCTTGCTTTTGAGGCCGTCAATCACGCCTACTATTCCTCTTCCTTGTGCTGTTTCGGCAATGATGATCTCTAGGGGATTAGCTGTGGCTGCGTAGACTGTGCAGACTTCGGGTACTTGTCTGATCTTGTCCATGGCGTTTATTGGGTAGGCGTTTTTCATGAAGATTATGAAGCAGTGTCCGCAGGCGATTTCGAAGGCCTTCTCGGAGGCCAGTTTCCTCAGCTCGTCATCATTTCCCTCATGCCTTACGAGGCAAGGGCCAGAGCTTTCGCAGAAGCCTATCCCGAATTTCGCATTTGGCGTGGCGTTCACCATAGCCTCATAGAGATCCTCGATAGTTTTTATGAAGTGCGCCATGCCGAAGATCGTGTTGCAGTCTTTTGGCGGTTCGATTTTGACGGTTTTGAATTCGAGCATTGTCAAGCCTATTCTAGTGTAGGCATGTTCTGTTTTTAAGATTTAGCGGGGCTGGTCTTTTGTTTGGCGACTTTTGCGGCGAATAGCATTGCGCCAATGGCGACTATTATGGCTGAGGCGTAGAAGGTGTTCACGTAGGCCGCGTGTGCGGAGAGGCCGTTTTGGGTTTGGAGGTCTGCTAGTGGCCCGCCAACGAGAAGCCCTGCTGGACCCCAACTCAGAGCCATGACCGTGTTGTATCTGCCGAAGAGTCTTCCTCGTTTGTCTTCTGGGATCAGGTCTGCGGCGAAGGCGAAACCCACTGTTTGGATTGCCCAGAAAGAGACGCCGTTCAGTCCGTAGACTACTGCCAGAGCCAAGAAGTTGGGGGCCAATCCGTAAGCTAGTGGTGTAACGATTGCGAGGCCAAGTCCTATGGACAGGACCTTGATTCTTCCGATTTTGTCGGCAAGCCAGCCACATGAGAGGCTGGTAATCATTCCGCCGATTGTCCAAGCGGTGAGTATGAAGCTCTCTTCAGGGTCGCTTGCGTTTAATCCGCTTGTTTGGGCAGGTAGTCTGAGGAAGAGGAGGAAGACTTGGCTTATGCATGCTGCACCGATTATTATCACGATTAGGGATGTGAGGAACCAGTTGTAGGTTCGGTGGTTGTCGAATTTGCGTTGCTCTTCTGCGTGGCATTCGGCTGACGCTTCTTCGGTCTTTGGGTTGGGGTTTCGCATTGATCTGGATGTTGCCCACATTATGGTGGTGCTTGACAGTAGCATGGCAATCACTATGTAGAAGATTGTGCCCTCGCGGAATCCTTCGCCGTTGTTGTATAGGTATCCTGCGAAGATTATGCCTATCATTCGGCCCAGTGAGGCCACGAAGTTTAGTGTGCCTACTATTGAGCCCCTAGTCTTGCTCGTCGTGACGCTTGTCAATAGCGCTGCCCAACCAACGTCTGACATTGACCAAAAGAACTCGAGAAGTGAAAGCCCGAAGATCAGAGATAGTCCTGCGCTGAAGCTGGCTTGTGCGTCCATGAGTGACCTGTGGATTAGGAAGACTACTAGGTATGTGGTTGCGGCGATTGCTTCGCCTGCGATAACGAGTTTTGCGCTGAGCTTGTAGCGGTCGCACATTCTTCCCCAGAGGAGGTTTTGGCCTAGAGCGGAGGCGATCATGTTGAGTGTGCCCAGCATTGCGGTGAAGGTCACTGTTCCCATGAGGCTGTAAAGATAGTTTATCATGAAGGTGTAGAATACGCCTCTTCGGACGAAGGACAGGAACTGGAACAGACCTAGGTTAAGGAAAGTGCCTTTGCTTGGTGGAGGCTGTGGCTTCTGCACCTCTATCCTTCTCCTCGGGAATCAGCCCAGAAGTGTGTTGTAGCTCTAAAGCGTTTTCATTTGTTCTTGTTTTTGAGTAGAAGCCAGTTTTTGCCTTCTTTGAACCTGACCAGCGTGTAGTCTCCTTTCAGTTTGTGGCCGTTCAACGTGAAGACTAGTTTGTCTGTTTTTCTGCTTTTGAGAGTGTATGTGCCTTGGTCCCATATTTCGACTGTTCCTGCTCCGTATCCGCCTTTGGGTATGGTTCCTTCAAAGTTGATGTAGCTGGTTTCGTGGTCTTCGACTTCTACGGCTAGTCTTTTGATGCCTGTTTCGGTTTGTGGTCCTTTTGGTATTGCCCAGCTTTTGAGAACTCCGTCCATTTCGAGCCTGAAGTCGTAGTGTAGGTGGCTTGCGTTATGTTTCTGGACCACGAATCTTGCTGTGGGGTTGGTTGACATGCATCCTCAGTTATGGAGATGCGACTTTAGGGTAAAAGCCTTGGGTAGAAGTCGGTTGCTGTTCGATGTCTAATGGTTGGGTCAGGTTTATAAGGACAAGCACCGTAGACTAATGCCAGTGCAAAGAGACCATTTTTGCACGTTAAGCGTAAAAGGAGTTGAGTAGCAAGATGGGAGATCGAGAGATGCATAAGGCAGTTTGTGCTGAGTGCGGAAAGGAATGTGAAGTTCCGTTCAAGCCTGACGCAAGCAGACCAGTTTACTGCCGAGAATGCTGGCAAAAGAAAAGACCCGCAAGAAGATACTAGATCAAGCTAACAAGCTTCATCATAGAAAAACCTTTTTCAACCTTTCTTATGTTCATAGTTGGATCCATTCGCCATGATTGCTTTTTTTGGGTGACACCGCGCTCACGCGCGTGGCTTCCCTCTCACGCACGTAGCCCATACTGCACAGGCAAACGCGCGCTTTAATCATTTTTCGGAGAATGATAGACAATGCTGCTGAAAACGTGGTGAACAAAACCTTCAAATCCTCGCCTGTAAACCAAAATAGCAGGTATCTTGGGCTGGTAGTTCAGCCTGGTATGAATGCCTGACTTGCACTCAGGAGGTCGGGGGTTCAAATCCCCCCCAGTCCACTTCAACATGGTTTCGTCTGATTCCCGGTCCACCTGAAAATGGTCCTGTGACTGTGGTCATTTGCGTTTTCTGAAGATTTTGTTCACGTTGTAGTCGCAGACGAACTCGCATCCTGCTTCAACTGCTTTACACGCTTCTTCTTCGGAATGGGCGACGATAGCCGTGAAGTCGTCGTCCTTGAAGCTTATGAGTTGGGTGTAAAGCATAGTGTTGTTTAGTGATTTGTGACCTAAGATTTCCTTGACGTGGAGTATGTCTCTGGTCTTAGCGTATTCCGTCGTGGCTTTCCAGTGGCGAAATGTGTGGAAAGTTATCTGTCTGATCCTCGTGTTTTTGAGTTTGGCTGCAATCCTTCTGCGTTGTTGGTGGAAGTTGTGCCTCATTCGGTCCGCATCTACGCCGAAGACAGTAAGTGTGTTCTTCGGCATTTCATTCAGCATATCTATGAGTTTCACTGATATCGGCAGGATTCTCGGGTTGCTTCCTTTTTCAGGCGTAATCCTTACTAGACGTTGCTCTAGGTCAATGTCGGTCCACCTAAGCAGCTCGCAAGCTTCACCGCATCTCATTCCTGTTTCCTTCAGCAGCTGAAGGTAGGTTGCCATCCTTCTGCTGCATCCAGCTATGAGTTGGTCGAGCTCAGCTTCCATTGGGATGAATGGTAGTTTCCTAGTCCTCCTGTAGATTGGGGGATTCCATGCCTTGCCGTGCATTTGGAGGAGGCTTGAGTAGGCGTCTACGGCGTTGACCTTCCTGCTCACGCTCCAATCTTGTTTCGCTATGACTTCCTTGATTGATTCTCCGTCGGCGAAGTCTGCTCCGAGTTTCACTAGCCGGCCTAGGAGCTTTAGCGCGCGCGGAATGAGCATGGCATACGATTAGCATCCTTCTACCTGAATTTCAAGAGATTTCAGCCTGAAACCGTCTTCAAAATGATGAAGCAGTGGAATAGGCTTTGCACACCTTCCTTGGCAGAAGCAGAGTTGAACACGATCCTGAAGTCTGCTGCTCAAGGACAATACAACTTTGGCTGTAAGGATCCTATTCTTCATGGTTTTTGCAGCAGAGAAGAGTGTCCATTAGCCAAGAAAATCGTGGAGTTGTCAGAGGAAGAACGCAAGAAAGCTGAGAAGCTGCTTGAACAGCCAAGGCTGCTTGACTGTGTACTGTTCTATGGTCGCAAAAGGCTTGTTGGTGAAGACGACGCTTTGCTGATAAGCGCGTGCGCTATCAACAGAACACACAAAAAAGAGGATTGACGCGAGAAAACAAGCGCGAAATGAATACATCGCCACTGAAGGTGAATTTACCTCACCCCGGCCACTTTGACGGACTTTTCCGTGATTCCGTAACACCTTTCTC
>CAYHAK010000032.1:0-19993 GCA_964354625.1 uncultured Candidatus Bathyarchaeia archaeon | reverse complement strand
TGTGCGATTGGAGGAACCAAGAAGACAGAAATCATGTGCAGAGTCGGGCTAAGCACTGTTCAGCTGCACAAGTACATGGATGTGCTCACTAGATCTGAACTACTGGAGGTACAAAAGCACAAGAAGACAGTCACCTACAGAACCACTCCCAAAGGAAGGAGCTTCCTTGAAACATTCGGCGCATTGGCTGGATTCCTAAGCTAGCGCGCGTCACGCAAACTAGCACCCTGCTTGCCCCCGGCCTACTGGCTCCGGAAAGTGACTTCTGTTGATGCTTCTGTATACCGGTTCATGAATTCTATGGGAATATTGCACTTCAGTTCGGATATCATCTTCATTGTGCCCGAATACTCCGAACAGAGTCTCTGTTGCCGAAACCAGCATGTTCACGTATTCCTGAACGTCATATTTCGTGTCAGTTGTAAGCAGTTGGGCGACTGTGACTCTCTCATTTACGCTTTTGCTTTTTGCGTTCGTAATCACGTACTGGACTGTTTGTCCTGAATGCACTTCAAAACCGTTCTTTTCCAGCTGCTTTGCAGCGATTGCCAGAAAGAGATTATGCATATATTGCGAGGGAGTTTTCGACAGCCGTTTAGCTATCAGCAAGTCGTGTACGTCAACCTCTCTTCTAACCAGCCTGTTGATGTAGTCTCTGAGGATGACGAAGGCTTCAGGGATTTCTTCCTTGAAGGCTTCGAGGTTTGTGGCTGCAGCCAGCTTCTTGATCATGTCTATTTGGGCGCTGCAAATGAAGGCTGGCGTGTCGTTGCGTCTTGCCTCTACACCTCTCATTTTGACCGTGCCGTTTTCGAACGCTCCATAGTACCTGTTCAGTACAGGGACGCCTTCACGCATTTTTGAGGGAAGGAAAACGATCCAGCGGTATCTGCCTTCAACGTTCAGCGGAACGCTGACTGCCTCGGACACTTCGCGACAAAGTTCGGCTACTTCTTTGGGCGTAGCTCCAGTTTTTTTGAGCCACAGCGAGTCGACTATGCCGTGCACGACCTCGAAGCCTTTTGCCTCAGCCATCCTCGCCGCCCGCAGCAGACTATCCCTCGCAAACGCGCAGACCGAAATATGCGCATCTACCTTTCCAAATCGAGCGTTGCGATAGCCGAGATAGCCGAAACATGTGACCAGAATCCACTTCAAGGCCGACTGCTGCATGTTACAAACGTGTCTAAGCTCTTTGTTCTGTGTTTCTTTCATGAGGCCTTTGTACTTCGAACGTTTCCTCAGCAGCAAATCTAGCGTCTTCGGCACTATGCCTAGCCGTTTCTCGCACACGTTATAGTCCAGCTCAGGCACACGCGTCTGCGAGTCTGGACAGCATTTGCAGAGCACGGTTTCCGCTGAAAGATTATGCTTCAGCATGAGCATGGGAAACATTGAGACGAAATCAACCTCCACTATGTCCGTGTGAAAGCCGACTTTAGGCTCGTAGATGAAGCCGCCGCGATCTGCCACCAGCAGTTTCCAGCCTGTCTTGAAGGCTTCCGGCTCAGTTTTCTTCCAAGGAATAAGAACGCCACTGTGCCATGCCGTGTGAAGCTGCAGCGAGGACATTATAGTTCCAATCGAGGCTCTGGCGGCGGTCTGCAGTGGAACGCGACACGTGCGCGAGAGCTCAACCAGCCCTTCTAGACCGCAGGCCGTGTAAATAAACGTGTTATCCACGTCAACGTGCACGCGTCCGTATAGTCTGCGCACAGGTGACTTGTGATAAACTCGCCCATAGGAGAAGAACGACCTTCCGCCGCCGTGCCATGCGCGAAGAGGCACGTCCTCTCTGCCAAGGACAAGCCTCTCTGAAACACCGTTGGCAAAGGCGCGATAAGACAGGTACGGAAACACAAACGAATCCCCACCATGAGTAAGCACAATGTCAGGATTCTCTTCCTTCACAGTTTTGACAAGCCGCAAAAGCTTATTCTTCTCGCTTCCCGCGCTGATGGCTACTGTCTTCTCGTCGAACTCCAATGAAATACTGTCTATTGGATCGGTTAGCCGTTGGGCTACTTTCTCTTTCCTAACTTCCACGTTGAGCCACATGGAACGCAACGGCGGCACAGCGTAATCTACGCTTTCAACTGAGTCCAAAACATCGTACGAAACTCTGTTTCCAGCGTCTACGGCCAGCACGTGCGCAAGCGGAAAAATGTCCCTCTCATACAAGTAGGCCTGTGCGACTGGCACATCCACGTTAAAAAGCCGGAATCGCTCATAGACGCCAAACCTGAGAATCTTCCGAGCAAGGATCGAGGCCCTGCCGTAATCTGCCAGATCAACCTCCAAGACCTTATTTGCGGTGGCTTTCATGAAATCTGCGCACTTTTCCACAAAACGCAAGCCGTCCACTGATGGACTGCGCTTGATCTTCTTGGCTAAGTCTTTGAGGCCTTGTAGGTCGCCTGAAACATAGATGCGGTGCGTGAACTTGTCAACTAGTCTCATGCGTTCGCCGTTTTCGGCTATGATCCACACTGCAAGCTCGTCCGCATTACAGGGGTAAACGTCGAAAATCCAGCCTCGGACGGGCTCAAGTTTGACGAAGTTGCTTTTCAAGTCGCTCAAGGCGTTCCCTGATCTCCGTCAGCTCTCTCTGCAGGCTGAGCAGGACCGACATGAACATGGCCTCTGACAATATCGGCCTCGTCGCCATGCCGCCTGCCGACGCATAAATCCTGCACGCATTCATCATCCTGTCAAAAGCCTCCACATCTTTGTCGCGCAACGCACGCCGAAAGCCCTCCCAACGCGCAGCCTCCACCTCCAAAGCCTGACGATAGGACAAAACCGTCCGCCCCAAAACCTACACCCCCGCAAACGCTGCCAAAGGCACATAATCTTCAGGAAAATCCATGCTGAACAACGTTACACGCGGATGACCCTCTAAAACAAATCTCACACCTTTTTCTGTTCGCTTGAATCTAACCAGAGCATTCGAACGCCCAAACAGAACAGTCTCAAAAAATAAGCCTAGCCTAGATCTCTTTTCTGGAAAGTAGCGCACGACCACGACGGCCTGCTTTTCGGCAGTGATGTCTGCAAGTTTGGCGCAGACTTTCATAAACAGGTCTCTAGCCTCAGTCTTTGGCATGTCTTTGTCGAAAAACAAAGAGGAAATATCGGAAATCACCAGAAGCTTAGACCTCTTCCTCCTCAAGAAAGGCCCAAGTTTCTCCAACACCAAAGCTGAAAACTGATACGCCGTGAAGGCCCTTGAAACATGAATCCTCTCCAAGGTGGCTCTTGAGTCTAAGCCGTAGCTTCTCGCAATCTGTGCAACCGTGTAGGGGTTAAACGAGTTGCCGCCGTCCACGTAAATGGCAGACGAATCCAGCCCGCCGTGGCCTGTAGGCATTTGGCAACGGACAGCAAGCACGAACGTCATGAAAGACGCTGCCGCTCCATGCAAAACCGTAAAATCGCCGGGTTCGAGGCCAGGGAAAATGCCGTCTAGTACCTGATCGCCGAGAGTGAGGCATGTAGCTTTTTCCGTTGACAGAACATGCAAGGTGCATTCCACATCTTCAAAAACAACCGCAAGGCCGAAACCAAATAAACGTTCTCTAAAAAAACACAATTTAATACAGGGAGGGAGATAGCTTAAAGTGAAGAACCGCTCACGGCACAGGCGAAAACTGTGAAAGAATACCTCATCGGCGCAGGCGGATGGGCATACTACCAGATCCCTGGCCTGCACCCGCTCGTGGCTTACTCAAGAGCCTTCAACTTCGTGGAAGTAAACACCACATTCTACCAGACACCATCCCTCACGGAGGCGCAAAGATGGCGAAAACTCGTCCCACAAGACTTCCACTTCACAGTAAGAGCCAACCGCACCATAACGCACACGCACAAATTCCAACCAACAGAAGAGGCACTCAAGACATTCGAAAAAATGAAGCAAATATGCACAACCCTAGACGCCGACGTTCTGCACATGCAAGCGCCACAATCCCTCAAAATGACTCAAGCCACGATTGCCAACATCAACGGCCTTCTGGATTCCGTGAAGCTTGAAAAGGCGCGGCTATCTCTGGAAATAAGGGGAACCCCAACGTCGAAGCTGCCTTCCCAACTCGTGAAAACCATGCAAGATCATGACGTCATCCACTGCATTGACCTTTCGAAAGGCGAAACACCTGCCTACGAATCCGACGTGCTATATTCCAGGCTCTTTGGCAAGGGAAACCACAACATATACCAGCCTACAGACGGGGAACTCGCCGAAATAGATCACAAAGCCTCAAACTCGAAAGCCGAAAAAGCAGTGATGAGCTTTCACTTCGTCAGAATGTACAATGACGCCGCCAGACTCAAGGTCTACAAGCAAACAGGCGAGTTCCCCCAAGTCACCGGAACCACTGGACTGCGTTCACTGGAAGAGATACTTAGCGAGGATGCGAGCTTTCCAATCACGAAACAGGAACTCGTCCTCAGCCAAGGCTGGAAGCTCTTTGACCTGAACCACTCTGAGAGAACACGTGCGGAAACCTTCTTGGAGAAGCTGCCCGAGAAAACGTACAGCAGCGTGGACGAAATCACGCACGAACTACAGACGTTGATGGTGTGAGATGTTTGGCTTCGATTCCTGACAAGGTCATGCTAGGCACTTCGGGCTGGAGCTACAAAGAATGGGTAGGGCCACTCTATTCTAAGGAGGATAAAAGCCTACTGAGGGCCTACACAAGGGTTTTCAAGACAGTCGAAATCGACTCTACGTTCTATCGATACCCGGCGAAAGGAGTTGTCATGGGATGGGCACGATACTCGCCTGAAGGTTTCGTATACACAGCGAAGCTTCCCAAGCTGATCACCCACGAAAAAGAGCTGGACCTGTCCAAAGGGGTTGAGGAAGACCTGCAGAAGTTTCTGGAGCTTATGGAGCCTCTCTCGTTGAATGGTAAACTCGGATGCCTACTAATCCAGCTTCCCCCAAGGTATGATTACAGACCTAAAGAGCTTGAGGAATTCCTGAAGATACTGCCTAGGCACGTGAAGTTCGCCATAGAGTTCAGGAATCAGTCGTGGATGAGACACGAAACTTGGCCCCTGCTCGAGAAACACAAAGTGGCCTACGCCATCGTTGATGAGCCTCTCCTTCCACCAGAAACGCACATCACGACCAGTTTCGCCTATTTCAGGTGGCACGGAAGAGGCACGAACCCTTGGTTTGACTACCGCTACACACGCCAAGAGCTGGAGCCTTGGATTCCGAAAATCAAAGAAGCATCTGAAAAAGTCAAGACAGTGTACGGTTACTTCAACAATCATTTCCACGGCTACGCAGTTGAGAACTGCCTTCAAGTGGCGCGAATGCTGGGCACTCTGGCACCTCAACAGGCACAAGCGCAACAGAAGGTGGAGGACTACTTCAAGACCGTTGCAAAGCACAAGGACTCAAAGCTTGAAGCCTTCTTCAAACAGCCGGAACCCGACGTTCAGAACCTGCTGACTGCCTTTATGGACGAAGGGAGACTAGAACGAGCCGTAGAGATTCCGGACAGTGAACTGAAATTGGAGGCAGCAAAATCGCAACGGATAGAAGCCACAATCAGAAACTACCGCATAACGATAGACACTGATACGAGAACCATTATGCACGACTGCGAGGACTGGGCTAAAGGACTGGGCGCCAAGAGGCTCTGCAAACACGTAGCGAAGCTTTTCCTGTCAATAGGAGACACGCAAGCCGTAAGCGTGCTGAAGGATATGCGTGAACACAGAAACGAATGGCAGTTCAGAACATATGCATCAGGCACGTGACGCGAAGGCGCGTGCACGCGCAATTGATGAATACTGATACTGATAGTGGATAGTTAGGCCTTGTCTTGTGTGCCGATTCATAACGTATAAGTCGGCGTCTCTACTCCTGCTATTTGCGATGTTGATGAAGGCCACCAACGCAAAGCAAGACCGACGCATGCAAACGCTATTCCACACGCTTGGCTTGAGCTGCTTAGGCGGAGCCATATTCCTCCAAGCACTAGTCTTTGCCGACATACTTCAACGCGGACGCTTCACCGCAGTCGAAAACAACCCCACCATTCTGGCTTTCGAGATCGGCCTAACAACCTTCGCTGTAACGTACTTCGTGTACATGTACCAGCAATTCATCCGTTCGGTCAAATAGTCGCCCGCGCGATCTGCCTAGTAAGGCAAACAAGTGGAAGGCTAGCGTTTATGTAAGTTCTGCGCAGCTATGAACGTTAGGCCCTTCTGTGTCAGTGCTTTGGCTGTCGCATTCACGGCTTCGTGTTTGTCTAGATAGTTGGCCAACAGCTTCGGCATCAATCCCTTCCCGACTATGTCTCTCTTAGGAACGAAGTAGTCAAGAATGTCAGATGCATGCTCTCGGTTCCTGTCGGTCTCTGGTATCCCGCCCTCATGTTTTGCGCTAATGTTTCTCACGTGGCCTGCCAGCTCCACAAGCTCGCTGGTGCGGTTGTAGGGCTGACGGACGATGCTCTTGTAAGCTTCAGTAACGTGGTGTTCAATACGGACGATGTCCTCGAAGCTGAAGGCTGCCCGCGTGTAGGCAGCAAGCTCAATTGTCTCATTGTTCACCGAATTCGAAAGGTTGAAACCAATGAGAGGCGTCGACCCGTCGTCTCGACTCAGCAGCTTCGCCGCCATCAGTGTCCAGAGAATCGAGTAGGGATTGTCGTTGCCCATAAAGACTGAGATCTTGAATTCAATGTCAATGCCAAGCTTGTGGAGCATGTATCCCAACAGCACGGTGCCAGGGTTCGTGTTCAAGACTTGAGTGAGGCCGTACTCCGTGTAGTAATGCAGAAACTCGTCAACCCACTTCAGCGAATACTCGTTCGGCGCCCCCACGCCTCCGAAATACCCTGTGATAGTATCAGGCCCTCCAAGATGAACGTTGACCGGTTTTCCGTCAGGACCGGGAAGGGTTCCCTTCGTGTCCAGCGTCTGCACGTAGGACGCCCCGATAATCTGCATGCCTGCCGCGAACGCAAGAACGTCATCATCTTCAACCTGCTCTTTCATGGATCGGACACGGATGTAGCGACTAGGCATGAGCTCCTGCCTTGCGATAGCATGCTTCGCCTCTTCAATAAGCCATGGAAAGAAGTTGAAGGCACTGATCTCCAGTGTCACGGCAAATGATTCATCAAACCTAATAGTAGCAGCTTCTTTCCCCAGAATCCTCTTGCGGTAGTCGGCTATGCTGATGAAAGCCTTTCGGTCGCGTTGTTTCGTCAGCCACTTGAGGTCCTGCACGAAAGGCGACTTCTTCTTCTCGAGTCTGCCGACAAGGCTTTCAAGCTTTCGGGCCTCCTCCGCCTTCCGGTTAATCTGTTGGGCGCCACCATAATTATCAAGTATCTCAAGCAGACTGCCTATGAGAGGATTATCCTTCTTCAACAGAAACTCGTTGATTTCCCCCAACCTCTCTTCTTCTATCTTTAGCCTCATCCTATCGACAGTCAATCAATCTCGCCTCTAAACGCGTTAGTCTATCCAGCCACATGGAATTTAAGCATTTTCGACTGAGTTAGCACTAGTCCCGACTGCATATGACACAACGGGCAAGAAGAAAGCTTGAGACCTAGTCACGCTAGACTCGTCTTCCGCGTAGAAAACTCGGCGCGTTGGATTCCAGTCTATTCTCAGTGTCCTTCGTACGTCTGATCTGTTCGGTCTACACTTGAAAGCTTAAATGATATCACTCGCAAGATTAGTTAATTAACGGGGTGAAAAGTGCTGTGTATAAGCCTGAAGGAATCTTTCCTGCTCTGGTTACTCCCTTCACAGATGACGGCAAGTCAGTTGACGGGGAACGGCTACGAGTCCTGGTTAACCATTGCATCGAATTGGGTGTTCATGGGGTTGTCCCATGTGGCACGACAGGCGAGTTCGTCAACCTGACCGTGGAAGAGAAGAAGCGGGTGATCAAGTTTGTTGTTGACGAGGTCCGTGGCCGAGTGCCCGTGATTGCAGGGACAGGAGCAAGCGGGACGGCGGAGACGGTGGAGCTTACGAGGTTTGCGAAGGAAGCCGGTGCTACTGCCGCGTTGATAGTCACTCCTTACTATCTTAAGCCAGCGGACCGGGGAATTTATGAGCACTACAGCACCGTGGCAAGCGAAGTGAATTTGCCGATAATCTTGTACAACATTCCCCAGTGTACTGGGCTACCGCTGCCTTGGCAGATGGTTGAGGACTTGGCGCAAATCCCGAACATCGTAGGCGTGAAAGACAGTAGCGGCCAGTTGAATTTTATCCTTGCGGTGCTTGAGAAAGTCAGAGACAAGATCAAAGTGCTCTGCGGACACGACGAGGTCGTCGTGGCAGCTCTGGCGGCGGGATGCTCAGGTGCCATACTCGCAAGCGCTAACATAATCCCTGACATCTGGGTCCAAATCTACAATCACGTTAAGAACTGCGAACTGCAGCAGGCACGCGAGCTCCAGTATAAGGTGCAGAAAATAGCGAGGATTATCGCCGGAAGCGGAGCGGTAGGCACGAAAGCTGCTTTAAACATGATGAAGATCAAGGTGGGGCCACCTCGCCAGCCGCTGAGCATAGGAGGCGAGCTGACCTACGAGGCGAGGGAGGAGCTTCGCCTAGACTTAGAAAAACTTGGAAAGATACAACTCAGACCGATAACCTTCGAAATCGGGGATAAGCCGATAGAAGAGCGGTTTATGGCGATTGACGTGACGCCTGAAACTATAAGAGGCTTTGATCTCCGTGTAGGTGAAGCCTTGGCCGGGTCGGGAGCCGAAGTGGCTCACATTGACCTATTGATAGGCAAGAAAGACGGGCCTTTGGCGGCGGCGTTCGCAAAGGCCAAGGTCGTGCAGACTCTTGGGCACGAGCCTCTGCTGGCTATTCTGGAGCCGAATTTGGCTGTCAAGCCTGCAACCCTCATTATCCCGACGGTGACGATAACCAGTATGCGTCAGGCGAGCATGGTTTATGGTCCTGCTCAAACTGCGGTGGCGAAGGCGGTGGTTGACAGCGTGGCAGATGGCACTATGCCGAAGGACGCTGTGGATCAGCTGTTGATCCTTGCCAACGTCTTTGTTCATCCCACGGCCGTGGACAGGCAGCGCGTTTACATCAACAACTACAAGGCCATGCGCCACGCCATACGCAAGACGATTGAAGGAAGACCAAGCATCAACGAGCTCATAGAAAACAAGGACCGGTCGAAGCACCCGTTCAAATACACTCCATAGGGAAGAAGGACTTGCCAACCAGAAAAATCACGGACGGCGATAGCCTCCTTCTCTACTTGAAGCAGCGGAAGACCTACATGGTCAGAGCAGAAGCTGGCAAGACCTTCCACACGCACAAGGGCTACGTCAAATTCGACGACCTTATCGGCAAAGACTACGGGGCGCGAATCGTCAGCAGCCTAGGCTTCGAATTTGTGGCCTTGAGACCTTTGCTGCGTGACTACGTTATGAAATCCGCGCGTCAAACTCAGATCAACTATCCGAAGGACATTGCGCTGATAGTGTTGTTCAGCGACATAGGCCCAGGAAGCCGCGTGGCCGAGGCTGGAACAGGCACGGGAGCGCTGACAACGGCTATTGCCCACTATGTGAAGCCAGATGGGATGGTTTACAGCTACGAAGTGAGGGCGGAATTCCTAGGCATAGCAGAAAAGAACCTGAAGCGCGCTCAGCTCGCAGAACGTGTGACATTCAAGAACAAGGACATAACCGAAGGCATAGACGAAGTTGATCTGGACGCGGTGATCTTGGATTTGGCCACACCGTGGCTCGTCATCCCACACACTTACCACGCGCTGAGACCTTGCGGTGCTGTCGTTTCTTTCAGCCCAACCATAGATCAAGTTGTTAAAGCAGTTGAAGTGTTGAACGAGAACGGCTTCGTTGACGTGGACACAGTAGAGTGTATTATGCGCGGGATGCAGATCGAAAGAGGAAAGACGCGGCCCCACACGTTGATGACGGGCCACACCGGATACATCACATATGCCCGCAAAGCAATCAAGCCTGAAACTGCCTCTCAACCTGCGACAGCGCCCTAGCAACGAACGATTTGCTCGTTTTCCCAGCTCGTTGAATTTTGCGAAAAGTCATTTATCTCCTCTAATAGAATGTGGCTACAGCCAGCATTGAAGGTGTAATAGCAATGGTCAGATTGTCGATAAGCAAAAGCGAATACGAAAATCGCATAAGGCATGTTAGGCGAGTTTTGGCGAAGAGAAGGCTTGACGCTCTGTATTTGACGAATGGTGTAAGCATGTTCTATTTGACTGGTTACTCATTCATCTCCACGGAACGCCCCGCAGCTTTGATCATACCCGTGGATGGGAAGATCACTTTTCTAGGCCCACTCTTAGAGGAGGATCACGTACCGTTGGAAACCAGACTAATCGAGGATGTCAAGACGTACGTTGACTATCCGGGGGAGAGGCATCCGATAGAGCTTTTCGCCGAGTTTCTCTCGGGCATGGGTCTTGCAGGTAAGCGCATAGGGATTGACAACAGGGCTGGGGCGGCTCCGATGTGGGGCTACACTGGGGACTCGCTTACAAAGAGGCTTAAGGCCAGGTTTGTTGACATGGCGGATTTGGTGCCTTCTATGCGCGTCGTGAAGTCCGATGAGGAGATTGCACTCATGCGGGAAAGCTGCAAGTGGGCAAACTTGGCCATGGCCTTGCTTCAGGAGTACACGACCGCGGGCTTGTGGGATGTTGACGTTGAAATGGCGGCTGCGCGCGAGACGTGTGAGATAATGAAGAAGACTCTCGGACCTGAATACGTTCCCAAGCGCAACATCCTCCCAGTGAACCTCTGCTATAGAGGACAAATAGGCGAAATGAGCGCCATCCCACACTCGATGGCCTCAAAACGTGCAATCAGAAAAGGCGATGTCGTGATCGGCGAAGTCGGTGTCGATATAGGTGGCTACATGTGCGAACTGGAACGAACAATGATCGTTGGAAAGCCGACAGCGAAACAGGTGCGCTACTTCAATGCGATGACTAGGACACAAGAGATTGCCTTTGAAGCCTTCAAGCCAGGTGCAAAGTGCAGCGACGTTGACAAGGCTACGATCTTGGCCTTTAAGAAGGCTGGCCTAATCAGTCTCGTGAAGCATCATGCGGGCCACGGCTTGGGCCTTGAAGGTCATGAGCCACCGTGGCTGGACATTGGCAACAATGAACCCCTGAAAGCCGGGATGATTCTAAGCTGCGAACCAGGAATCTACGAGAATGGGTTCGCGGGTTTTCGCCATTCAGACACAGTCTTGACAACGAGTGATGGTGCGGAAATACTAACGTATTATCCGAGAGACATTCATTCACTGACGATTGGCTAAGGATTGCCGGAAAAAGTCAGTGAAAAAAAGAGAAAAAGCTAGGAGTATTTGAGGATCATGGCTTTGGTTCTCAGAAGGTGGTGGCATGATGGGCAGTGTCGTCGTTTTCGGTTGTTCGCGAATTGGCGATTGCAGTGGTAGCATATCTGTACGGTGGCGATTAGTTTTCCGTCAGGCATTCTGTGATGAGCTTCTATGACTTCACCTGTCTCTCTTCTAAGCTTCCTCTCTTGCTCGTGGCATTCTAGAGTTTCGGACATCTTCCCCTCCTCCTATTGCGGCTTTCTTTCTTCCTTAATCCTGTGGTTAATGGTGTCAACGAGAGCCGCAATCTTGTACACCACGTAGGCCAGCAGGATCGTCACCGTGATCTCTGCCACGTCCCCAAGGATGCTTACTGTCTCGCTCAATCCCATTCATAAGCCTCCTTTGTTAGTTAAGTCTTAGCTTTCCGATCTCGCTCAGATCGGCCAAAGCGTTCATCTTCATCATAGCGCGCGCGCTAATGTAGAGTGCTCTGGTGATTTGCATTGTCGTGTCCCAAGGGTCGCCATCATCAATGTGAGTTATCCTCCCCCTCAGCTCAAGGATTTCGTCACTTTCAAGCGACACCGTGAACGCGTAGGCGCCTTGCCACACAACATCCCCATACGCATACGGTGGAACGCCGTTTGGATACATGCTCTTGTCGACCTCTGCAACTGAAACAGGTATGACGAGCAAATTTCTCTCGTTGTCGAACAAGAAGGCCTTGTGGTCGTCGAGAACAGGTGAATCAGTTCCTCTGTCACCTATTACATACTTCGCAAGCTCCTTCGGTTCGCAGATGTCATTGACGTCGAAAACGGATATCTTGACTCCTTGGTACCATGAGAAGTCTCCTTCTTCAGCCGCTAGGGTTTCCTTGCCGACGCCGATCACGTGGTTCTCGTCATAGATGTGCAGGTAGTCTGAATACCCTGTTATCTTGAGCTCACTCAGCATCCTCGGGCTATATGGATTCGAAAAGTCAACTGCGAAGAACGGATCAGTTTTCCTGAAGGTCACTATGTAGCCGATGTCACCTATGAAACGGACAGAGTGAACCTGCTCTCCGGGTGCTATATGCTCGATACTGCCGACCACTGTCAAGCTCATGTCTAGGACGTAGAGGTTGCTTTCTGGGTTCATCCATCTCCAAGAGCCTTGCGGAGCCTCCGTGTAGGACGTCGTGACTACCCTGAAACAGCCCTCATGGAGAACTGGTTGAGCAGTGACTCTTTGACTTCACCATTGCCTGCGTAGGAGATTTCGCCGTTGTCAAACTGGATTCGGTGGAGGAAAGTCTTGTCCAAGCTTCCAGACGCCAGAAAAAGGTTCTGCGTTGAAACGTATATTGTGGTCATGCTTTCTACGAGGATCGTTTGATAAGCGGGTTCCTGCAGATCATCCTGCACGTTTAAGGCCACGATTGTCGCAAAAGGGTGAACAATATGGCTGTTGGGGATGTCGACATAGTAGACCTCGGTGGCGTCAACGGTTGACCATACGTCCTTGCCAAGAACCCCGCGGAGCGTGACGCCCGCGCTAATGACAAGTTAAATCCGCCAGAGGGGCTCAGGCCCGAGGCACACCGAGTAGGCTTCTATGTTGCATGTGCTTAAAAGCATACGCGCAAGTGCAGCTTGACGATGAACGCTTCCCAGCTAGACACATTTCTCTCGGGGAACACGCCTTTTTATGTTCACTGCCAAAAGACATGGTAACCTGCACGCGTGTTGGGTGTGAGAAAGGAGATCAGGATGAATCTGTTTCACAGGGCAGAAAGGGGAATGGTGAAGTGGCGATCAAGGGCCATGCTCGTTGATCCGCACAAGACAAAGATCATTCTGGCGCCTGCGAGCAAACCCAGACGCTTGCCTCCGTGGGTCTACAGAGGCCTTCAAGCATCAAGCAAGAATGAAGATAAGGAGCTCTAGACGCGCGCGCTTCCTTCCGTGCGCATTCTGTTTGTCTGCGTCTTCCGAGACCGGGAATCATTCGACGCTTCTTTCGCAGTTTTGATCGCACTCTTGGCGCGCGCTAATGGGCTAGCTATTTGATCAGCGCTAGTTCCTCTTGTAGATAGTCCTGGTCCAACATCCTTAGGATTCTTAGAAATCTTGCTGACCGTTTGCCTGTTTCTTTTTCGTAGATGCTTATTTCTCCATCGAAGATATCGAGCACTGCGTGGACGTCTTTTGACAGATGCATTTCAGGGTCTATTGTTGCTAAAACGGTGAAGCCTTTTGATTTCAGTTGTGGAATAAGCGTGTAGAGCCATCTTCGGGTTTGGAGCGCTTCGTGTTGCAGTAGCACGTCTGAGACTATTTCGATGCACGCTCTTCTGTGGTTATCAGGTGGCATTGGTAGTCTGTTCAAAGCTGTGCTGAGAGCGATACTGATTTCTGTCAGGTTTTCGACGCCTTTGAGTCTAAAGACGTTGGGCATGTCTTCGACCACTCCGCCGGCCTGAGGGTTACATATGAACAAGTAGAAGCTTGTTTGATGTTTCTCTGCCAGCGCTGTCAGACAGCTTGTTTTTCTGGTAACATAGATAGTGATTTGTGTCCTTTCTGCGCCAGTTTCGAGAAAGCTCGAGATCAACGAGGTTCTCTCATCGGCCAAAGCTGAAGTTAGGATTACCGCGGAATTCGCGGCAATGCCTCCGTACAGTAACTGGTCAAGCTGCTTGAAGCCTGTATCCACGAGGTCGCTTCGACTCTCAGAAGGCTCGGGAACGGATTCTCTGACTCTCAGTCTTATTGGGTCAGTTTCGTGTGCTCTGTATTTGCCGTCTTCGTCCAGGTAGAAAACCACGGGTTCCAGCGTGAAGGTTCCTTGTGCTTTCGGTCTGAGAACCAATCTGACCTCTTCGGTTTCCAGTGGATCGAGCTTCTTACCATTCAGGTTGAGAGAGCCATCCTCCATCTGAGTGTGTTCAGGCTTCTCTATCAACTCGAAGCTTTCAGGAATGACCCCCTTGATTTTTGTCAATAGGGCATGTCCCTTTCCCGCATTTACGAGCTCTATTTCTAGAACCAAGTTTTCACCTGTTGCTAGCTGCTTCTTTTGCGCACTCACGTTCGCTCTTATCTCTGCATGGTCGAATCTTTCGAGACCAACCGGTTCTTCATATGTGGGTGTGGGGACGGTGAGTGCGCTTCTTGTTGATGCGATACGGGAAGCGCTCAACAAAGGTGCCAGAGGTGTCATCAGTTCGCGGACTTCCTCGACTCTTCCTAGGAGTCCGGCAACCTGTTCTTCCTTTTCGAAATGTCTGGCTTTCTTGAACGAACTTGCGGAGTTTTGTAGCGCCTTCTCAGCCATTATGTAGAGCGCGGCCTTTTTGTCGGGATTGTGCTCTTTTCTTGCCAAGCTGATTATCCAATATGCGTCGAACAGCAGCTCTGTTGCTTTGGCGTATTCTATGGCCTCATGGAAACCGGCTTTTTGGTAGTAACCAGCTGCGTTTTCCAGGAAGCTCTTGGCTGCATCGTATAATTTCCTGTTTATCGTGTGGGTGAATTTCATCCCAATCCCAAGCGCCTTGCAAATTTGGCCGTGTCCAAGGACGAGCATTCCTGATTTCTCATTTGAACTGAATTCTTCCGCATTCTCAAAGCAGGTAGCTGCTTCCAGGTAGAGGCTTGCTGAGGCCTCAGCCTCTGCGCGCATCATTTTCTCCCATGCTCGGGAGACAAGAATCAGGAATCTGAACTCTCTTCGGTCATGCTCGAACTCGAGTTCTGCCTCTATCTTTTCAAGGGATTTCACAATTTTTCCGTACTTATCTGAGCTGGCTGAGTGGTCGCCTTTCTTATCGAGGAGTCTTGCTTCTTCTAGGCTGGCTCTGGCCACGCAGTATTGCTTTCTCTGATCTGATCCTTTGAGGACATTAGCTGCCATCGTTCTTTCTTCGGAGTTTTCAACTGAAGGTAAGCGTGCCTTGATGGATTTCTCGGTTTCCGTGAACATTGCGGCAGCGCGCCCAAACGCGCGTAGTGCTTCTTCAGTCTTGTCTTTTCTGCTTAGTTCCTCTCCGTGTTCGACAAGAGCCCATGCCAGATAGTTGGGTTCGAGATACCTCCATTGTCTCAGGCCCTTGTGAAGCTGAGCAGCTTTCTCAAAATGCTTCTTAGCCTCACCATACTTCTGTTTCCTGTGATTGCCTCGGGCTTTTTCTATTTCACTCCACGACAGCATGTAAGTTGAGTGCTCTCCATAAAATTCCGTCAACTGTGGAACCTTCTTCATTGCTTCTGTGTAGCTGATTGAGGCAAGCCTAAAGTTCTCGGCAGACCGAAGATGATCAGCGACGCTATCACAAACTCGTGCCATTTCCCAGTAGCACTCTGCTGCGCGACTCATGAGGCCGAGCTCTCGGTACCCAGCTAGCGATTTCTCATAGGACTGGAGGGCTCTATGAAGGTCAACCTTTTCCAGAGTGTAATTGTGCTGCTGAGTCAAGAGTTTTCCATGAAGGAACTGGACTTCTGCGATTTGAGCAATCAAAGCCTCAGTCGAGCCCTTGCTCTTGTAGAAGTGGAGGTCTTTGTTCTTCAACTCCAATGAAGCACTTGAGTCGGTTATGGCTTCATGAATTATTGTTTTCTTCATTTCGGGGTCATCGGTCAAGTCTGCGAGTTCAGACCGTATCGTGGCCATTAAGTGATGATTGGTACCGCGGTTCCAGTACATGAAAGGCTGAGTCTGTGAGACGATCTTGAGAGACTCAATCCTGTGCGCGAGGGCTTCGTCCAGAATCCTCTTCCTTTCCTCCCTGCTTGTTTCAAGTTTTGACAAGGCTGTTAGCATGAAGCTGTAAATGTGATGCGCGTACATAGTAATCTCAGGGTAGCCTGAATCAGCAGCTCTCTTCATCATGCTTGGTGCGGCTTTCAGCGCTTCATCCAGCATGTCCCGCTTCTTGTGTAGGTCTGTCTCATTGATCACTATTGAGGTGAAGCACCCAACCTGCGAGGCATCCTCAATCCAAGCAAGGTCACCCCGTGGGCTTGTAAATGCCATCGGTAAGAATGCTTCCTTCGCCTTTCTGGCGTACTCCATGGCTTTTTCGGAAAGGTCCAGTTGCTTATCGTATTCCTCGGTTTTGCGCGTTGACCAAGCAGTGTGGTAGGTTAACCAGTCTAACGCTGATCCTATCAAGAATTTATCTCTCGTTGTCTCAGCAAGCCTCAGCGCTTGAGTAAAGGCGCTTACCGCTTCCTCTGTTCCTTCCACGCCGAAGATAATGTTGGGCCCGAAAAAAGGATGCAAGATCTCTGGGACGGCAACCTCTTCATTCAACTCCTTTGCCTTAGACCAATGGGCATCGGCCTTTTTGTATTCTCTCTCCCGGTCGCTCACGTCAAGAAAATTGTACGCAAAGACAGTTATGCAGACTGAGGCCTTTGCATGGATCTTCGCTTGCTCGTAAGCATCGGAAGATTTGGATAGCAGTTTAGTTGCCCGCTCTCCGAAATCCTTTGCCTTTTTCGCTATTCTCTTCCTTACACAAAAGTCCCATTCAAGAAAGAATGCGAAGAAGGCGCTGTCGACAAGCCAAGTGTAGGTCTTCCTGAACTCAGACTCCTCACCCATTTCCTCGAACGCATTGAGGGATTTCTTGGTTAGTCTCCAACACTCATTAACGTGGACCCTCTTTCTGGCAGCATTTGATTCAAGCCAGTGATTTATGTAGGCAATCATAGCCGTGCAGCGAATCATTCTAGGCTTCTGACGCGGCTTTTCCGACTTCAAATAGTGTTGGCTAGCCTTTTCGTAACACTTGATTGCTCTGATGGATCTTGTCTTGAACTCCTCGCTATTCTCGGCCTGCATGGCCGAGCAGAAAGAGGCATAACCCTCACTCTCAAACACGCCAGCCAATTCGAAACGGTCCTCGGCAGAAACTGCAGACGCAGCCATTGCATAGTAGCCTGCAGCCGCTAGCCAACCATGTTTCCTCTCCTCAGCCCTAGCTAGGCTGAGAATCACTTCGATGCTTGCTTTCGACATACCGATTGATCATCATATACTCACATGCTTTTTAACCTCATCCCAACGCGCGTCATTTTGCTCCAAGGCTTTGGAAGATCTATCATTTCGAGCGGGTATCATGACCTGTTGTCTTTGGTATACGCGCGTGCGAGGTGTGAAATCGGTCGAACTGAAAAGAGCGCTTAGGTCCTGGTGACTATTTCTGCTCCTGCATCCATAGGTCCCAATGTCGTAATTTTGATTCTTAAATGGTCTCCGGGCTTGGCGTTACCAACGAAAACTAAGAACCCTTTGACTCTGGCTATGCCTTCCCCTTGAGGGCTTGTTTCGGTTATGTCCACTTCGTATTCTTTTCCAGTCTCAACTGGGCAGTTCCCAACGCCTCTACCACGTTTGTTCTTGGCATTTCTCGGGCTTCTTCTTGACGGACTCATTGGCATCTTCCTGTTTCTGCATTTGTCATGATATGGTTATAGCCCCTCGGTGGCTTAAGTGTTCCGCATTTTGCTGCTCGCGCTAACCCAATTAGCACGCGCTCTATTATGGACGAGTACCAGAAGAAGACAAGGCGATGGAGGATTGACATGGGTTCATGGGGGATGTCGACGCCGACAACGCGCGCGCACTTGTCATCTTAAATATACCGAGCTTAATAATCTAGTTGAGAAGCTATGTTCGAAGGTGAGAAAACCAGGATATTCTGGATTGGCCTGTTCATCTTAGGTGTGGCTTCATTCAGTCTTTTTTCGATACTCTGGTACACTGTTGTGGTGACCCCTTTCTATGACTGGAATTGGAAATACCTAGTTCCGCCAGTTGTAGGTCCTGTTGTATTCATTCTAATAGGACTATACATGATGAAGTCTGGAGCAAGGAAGAAAGAAGAAGGAAAAAATGCAGATCTTGACCAAGTAGCCCGGCGCGCGCGCCTTGGATACAGGCTCTTTTGACAGATTGAAATGGCAAATCAGAAGAACACTAGGAAGCCTGAAGAATGGAAAGTGAATCCCGGTCTCTTAGCCAGAATATAAGGTAACACCTACTATAGATAGTCTTGAACTATTGTCAGAAACTGCTTTTTTCTATCATTTACCATCAAGTGACCTACCATGACACAGGTTGTGATTCTTGATGACAGACAGAATCTTCACTTGCTTCTTGTTAGTTTCTCGGTTCTTCTCATTCTTCCATATGAAATCCTAGATTCCTTCTCTTACAAAACCTGAGTATAGGTAGATATTTCACTTCATGAAGCCGCAAACATTCTAAAGACTTCATGGAAAGAAAACAACGAATAGAAACGAAGCCATAAGAATCGTTAGAAATCTTTGCTTCTTCTTATTCACAAAGAACTACGATGAAAAACTTCTGGAGAGTCCCTCAAAAGAAAAGTGCGCAAGTCTTTTCTTCATCTATCAGATAGTACTATTGTGGAAGAATGACCGAGAGAACAGTATTTGTTAATGGCTTACCTGCACTTTGCGAAGCCTTGAGAAAAGTTGGAAAACCAGAGGAAGGGAGGCAGTACATCAGAAGGCTTTTAGAGACTTCATTTAAGGCTGATTTCGAAGAGAAAGTAGATAGATTTCTCGAGATTATAGGTGGGATTTTCCCTGCAGATATGCCCTATTTCAGCATCTACTCAGAGTTGATACAGCTTTACACAAATGGGCTATACTATTCTACAGTCGTACTTGCTGGAGTTCTTTGTGAAAGAATATGTTATGACATTCTGTCCAATCTTGATCTAAAGGTCAATCAAGCAAAGCTCACACGTGACCAAATAACATGGTTGTTCAAGCTCAACCTAGCTGATGTTATCAATCTTTATGAATGGAAACTCGTCAAAGATGAAACCAAGAAAAAGATGCATGAAATCAAGGATACGAGGAATCGATACGTTCATCCAGAAAAAACTCAACTCGATGCAAAACAAGATTCATTGGAAATGATAAAACGAATTGGCACAGTGCTCAAGAATGAAATCGTTCCAACACTAGATACCAAACCTGCTGTATAGGTCCAGAACTGGACTTTGCATTCTCAAAAGGAGTTGCGTTTGTGTCCCAGATACCTTTTTTTAACAAGGGTTAAGTAGAAAAACAGCAACTCTCTGTAGAGCAAGAGAGCCACAGCAGCGAGTGAGATGTGTGCTAGTTAGAAGTCATTTGTTGTGTCCATACTCTGATTGTGCTGCTCATTGCAGAAAAGACAGCCCAAGGGTTCATGTCCTGTTGGATGAGGAAAGAGCTGTTAGCTTGAGGAAAGAAATTTCAGGCAAGAGCGTCAAGATTAGACTGCCTTACTTGAATAAGCGTTGGGTGAGACTCAAGGAATGCCCTTATTGTGATAGGCCAGTAGAAATCGTAATAGATGAAACACGTGATGGTAGGAATATCTATCTCAGAATTCCCAAAAGGTAGCGCGAGCGCGCGCGCTATTACAGAAAGGCAATTTCATGGACGTCATCTAGCGCACGTTCTTCTAGCCAGCCTTGAGGCCTTGCATGTGCGGCATCACAGTAGGCTTGTTCCCGCCCCTAGGCAACGGAATGCCACAGTCTGGGCAGTGCCTCCTAGTTAATCGGACGCGCTTGTGGTTCCTAGAAAAAGAGAGGATTGTGCGGGAG
>CAYHAK010000031.1:0-20060 GCA_964354625.1 uncultured Candidatus Bathyarchaeia archaeon | reverse complement strand
GTAGGAAAAATCGAAGAATAGGTTTGGAGAGACTCAAAAAACACGCTTAGTGGCGAGTGCGCGCTGGTTTGATGGCTTTAGTCGAATTGTCTCCCTTTTGTCAGAATCGACCTTTCTTGTCTGATTCTGCCTTTTTTCCTGTACAAACCTCTCCGACAGAATGATTTTGAAATAACATATGGGTTTTTTGTCAGTATTTTGCCTGCAAATCTTTCAAGCACACGTTTTTCGTGTAAGGAGCGTGATTTCTTTGCCGCCAAGAGCATCAACGCTGACCAAGCATTTTGTTGCGTTTGTTATGGATGAGTCTGATTCCTTTTGGGTTTCTTACACGTTATGCAAGTCAGGTCACATGAGCATAGAGAATACGTTGATCTATGCCCTGCTCTCAGAATTTGGTAATGCCGAGTATGTCTCGAAAGTGGCCAAAAACGCGGAAGAAGCTAAACGATTCACAGAAGGCGGCTTTGGTCATGAATGCACGACGCCAGAGAATCTTATCCTGTTCAAGATACAAAAATGGAAAAGTGGGCTAGGAGAATCCAAAAATGGGCCGGGAGAGATTTGAACTCTCGACCTTTCGGTTATCAGCCGAACGCTCAAGCCAAGCTGAGCTACCGGCCCAATGTCGATTGGCACAAGTATAGACTGCTAGATCGTTCTTAAGGGTTTTCTGTGGCGCCAAAAGACAGGGCTTTCGGTCGTGCTGTTGGGGTCGGCGGCGTTTTCTTACCCCTGTATATAGTTAGCGCGCGCGAGGTGATGGCTCGGCGGGAGGCCTATTGATGCTGTTCACTTCGTCTGGGGGAAATGAAGTAGGTAGGTGTTTCCTCACCCGCCCAGAATATTGCAACACCCGCCCAGATGGAACAAGAGATTTTTGACTTCAAACTAGCACAACAGAAAGACGGCAGAGCCGAAGAAACCATAAGAGCGCGCATCCAATCACTACGCCAAGTCTCCAAGATATGCGACATAGATGACCCCGAAATAATCAAACTCTGGCTATCAGACACAAAGAACCAACACCACTTCACGAAAGCTTGCACATGGAGCAACAAGACCAAGACCAAATTCATAGACACCTATTCAGCATACCTAAGATATAAAAACATAAAATGGAACCCCCCACACTACCAAGTTCCCCAGAAACTCCCTTTCATTCCAACAGAACAAGAGGTAGACCTCTTAATAGCGCGCGCGCTCCCGCGCTTGCCCGACGACACGCAAGAAGCCACAGGAACCGCAACTAGCCTTCTTTCTCAACCATACGCGGACAGCGATTCCCCTGATCGATCGAAGAAACGATCACACGGACGACCATCATAAGGGCAGTCAGAACGTGACTCACCACGCAAAACGCGTTCACGCCTAGAATCAGCCTTCAATCACACACCACCAAAAAGTCAGTGGTAGCTACGCCCATCTTCAAGTATCCACATAGGTTTACTATCCGCCCCTAACAGGTTGTCCGTAAAAGCCGCTTCATACCCAGCCACGCCCTTCCCCTTAACGATATGGCGAAGCCCAAAATAGTGAACCTTAACGCACTCTTCCGCGCAAATCGGACACAAATCCTTCCACTTTTCAACCGTCACCTTCAACTTCCGATAGCTACAAGCGCCAAACCATGTGACCACGTGAAAACGCCTCTTAGTAACATCGATTGTACTATGGTTCAACTGATACCAAGCAGTACCAAAGATAGTTTTACGCTTGCCCAAAACCTTCACTATGCAGCCATCCTGCTCATACACCCGACGAGTACGAGCCTCAAAACCGTGACACACCAAACAGACACCCTTTTTGCAGCCACGACACTCATAGCCACCGCGAAGGAACCCGAGAACGTGAAAGTGAACCGACCAATACCAATGCCGACCCACTTTGTAACGGAACCCGTGGAAGATCATACCACCGTCAACAATGCCCCGCGCATACAACGCCTTCACCGCAAACGCCCGCAACTCATCGTAGGACATCCCATAGCAGCTAGACGGAACACTCACGACAATGTGCTCAGCAACACCAAGCCGCTTAGACGCTTCCTTGGTGCGCACTTCCATCTTACGAGCCTGACGAACCGCCCAACCAGACTTGTAGCAAACTGGGCACGATGGTTTATCACAACTATGATGAACAAGGCGAACAAAAACCTTGCCCGAGTAATCCACGCCATCGCGCGCGCTCGTGCAACTCCACACGCCCACAACCGTAAAAACTGCTAAAACGCCCACACTTGTCATTCGTCACATTCCCATGACCGACAAGCCGATAACGCCCATAACTACCAAACGCCGACTCAGGCAACGGCTCCTCATCACAATCGTCAGGATTACCATTCGGATAGTTACTATTCAAAAACTCTTGCCGCAACTCAAAAGCCGCTTTCGCATCGTCGTCAAGAAAGGACATACTACGTTAACACCTAAACAACCACACAACAAAAAATCCTTATGACGATTATTACAGATTAATAAGCATAAAAGCTGTTTTTGAAAAACGGGATTAGGGCTAAAGCCCCGAAAATAGGCCCCCCCCAAGACCCCATTTTCGCTAAAGTAACCCGTTTTTCCGCAAAAACAGCACCATGCTGAGCAGTCTAAAAAATTTATTGTTCGTCAAAACACCGTGCAAATCGGAAACATAAATTTTTTGCCTCATTGGCATGAGGCCGCTTAGCTCAGCACACAACCACAACAGCATTAAGAAAGCATGGAAGTATGAACCATGACCAAAACCGAAGAATATAGACAACTCCTGATTGACCTACTCGTTAATCTGGAGAAAGTAGAGACGGACCTCTATACCATCATCGGGAAAATGGCAGAAGAGGAAACACCAACGAAAGAGTGTAAATGTGAGGGATGAGAGAACAATGAACAACACACAACAACCAAATACAACAATATTACTTTACCCTGACGAGGCAGGTGTTTCCTCGGTCCTGTCGGGAGTCTGAAGCTCGGTTGATGAATGGATATCCGGACGTACCGAGTGGGCAGGTTCATGATTGTGGTGATAGACGCTGGTTTTGCTGGAGTCTTCGGAACGCTTTTAATTGCTTATGTTGTTATGGTTGGTTTGTGTGGGCCCGTAGCCTAGCACGGATTAAGGCGCTGGCCTTCGGAGCCGGAAACCAAGGGTTCAAATCCCTTCGGGCCCGCCAACTGCTATGTTTGCAAAATCTTTGGCCGGAGTCTGCTGCAGCACTATGAAAAGGTCCGTGTGTGGTGGACTGGGCGGGATTTGAACCCGCGGCTTCCGCCTTGCGAAGGCGGCGATCATACCAAACTGATCTACCAGCCCATCGTCGACAAACGCGAATCAAGATTATGAGAAAGGTTGATTTAGAGTTTCTGATTCACGCTTTCTTCTTTTCCTGAGGTCTCTGGCTTTCGTCGAAAGTGATCTCGGCAGCGATCAGGCAATCGTTAGGTATACTCTCTTGTCGTCCAGTTGGCATTCATGCCACTCGTCCTTGGGTCCCTCACGTTTGCCAAGCAACTGGATATTTCTTGTGCGCACGAGTTCCTGCATCTCTTTCAAGTAAGGCCGTAGGAGTCTGATGCTTTCCTCCTCCAGTTCTGCTATGTGAACCGTCTCCAGAACGTCGGTAGGCATGTACCCTAGTTCCTTTCTCAGGGCTTGGATCCGACGGGCTAAGTCTCGCATGAGGCCCTCGCCAAGCAGGCCTTCGTCTCGGTGACCATCCAGAAAGACATGTAGGTCGCCTTCAACTGCGGAAACCCAGCCTTCTCCGGTAACAGACACTGAAGCCTTCTGGGAATATTCGACAGATTTGACATTCGTGAGTTCAAGAAACATGCCCTCGACGCCTTTTAAAGCCTCGCAGACGCTCTCCGGCGCCACTACAACCATCTTGCTTAGTGGCCATCTTCTCTTCAGCTTCGCATTCTGTCTCGCCGCGTAACTAAGTGACGCTGTTTTGAACAGGGTTTCGAAGTCTTCCTCGACTTTCTTGTTTCGGAGTCTGTCGTTCGGTTTTGGCCAGTTTTCAAGGTTCACTGTTTCAGGCAGTGTCGGGTCGAGTTTTCGGTAGACCTTCTGATGTAGTGCCTCACTCAAGTATGGCGTTATAGGGTTGAACAGCAATGTGGCCGTCCTTAGAGCATGCCAGAGTGTGGCGTAGACGGCAAGTCTTCGGTTCAGCGTTCCCTCGTCGTCTGTCCAGAGCTCCTTTCTCACAGCAGGTACGTAGAGTCTGCTCAGGGTTTCTATGACGAAATCCTCGAGCGTGGCCAGTGCGAAGTTGAACTCGCACGATTCCAGCTTCCCCGTATATTCTTCTACGGTTTGCTGCAGCTTCGACAGCAACCACAAATCCGCAGTCTTCAGCAAGTCTTCGTGCATTGCCCAATCAAGCGTGTGTCTCTTTGGGTCAAAGTCGTCGTATTCAGAGTTCTGAACGAAAAACCTGCTCAGATGGTACAGCGTAGACAGCACTTGATAGGGGCGACGGCTTAGTTCCTGCGTATCAAAGTCGTTGGTGTCTATCGGGGAGCATTTTCGTAGCATATAGAATCTGCAGACGTCTGCCGAGTATTTTTCGAGCGTTTTGTTGACTTCTATTACGTTGCCGAGGCTTTTGCTCATTTTTCTGCCTTTTGCGTCCTGCGTCAGACCTTGGAACAGGAAGGCTTTGTAGGGCGATTCTGCTTTCCCAGTCAATATGACGTACTCCAACAGAAGCGTGTTGGCCCATCCTCTGGTCTGATCCATGGCCTCAGTCAAGTAGTCAACCGGCACATACTCCCTGAACTCCTCATCTGTAAACCGAGCATAAGGCGAAGCACCGCTGTTATGCCAAGTGTCGAGCACAAAATCCTCTCTGCGCATCTCGCCTCCGCATTTCTCGCACTTGAACGTGACATGATCCACCCACGGCTTGTGAAGCTCGAAGTCGCCCTGCGGTTTCTTCTCAGCTTTTTCAAGGAGCTCCTTCTTGCTCGCCACAAGCGTCTTGGCGCCGCAAATCTCGCACCTCCATACCGGTAGCGGCGTTCCCCATACGCGTTCTCTCGATATGCACCAAGGCTTGCCTTCCTTCAGAAAAGATAGGAATCGGTTCTTGGGGCTGTCATAGAAGTAACGCACCTTTTCCGCCGCTTCCAGAACCTTTGCGTTGATTTTGTCGGTTCTCAGGAAATACTCTTTCCTAGCGAGCCAAACCAACTTGTGGTGAGAACGCCAGCAAGTCGGGTACTCGTGCTTCACGGTTTCAACCGAGACCAGTAAGCCTCTTTTGCGGAGCTCCTCAACCACAGTCTTGTCTGCGTCTCTCGCGAAAATGCCGCTGAACGTACCAGCGTCGCTTGTGAACTTGACCTCGTCGTTGAATGGTGCGAATATTGGCACGCCGCGTTTTTGTGCAGCGAAGAAGTCTTCTTCGCCATTTCCAGGCGACTGGTGCACGACTCCCGTTGCTGTGTTTACGTCTACGAAGTCTTCGCTGATGACTTTGTGCACGAGCGGGTGCTTTTGTTCCAGTTCGGCTTGTTTGGGAATGAGGTCTTTGAATGGGAATTCGTATGCTGAGCCTTCCAGGTTCTTGCCAGGTACGGTTTCGAGTATTTCGTATTTCTCTATGCCTAGTTCCTGCATTGCTGGCTCCACGCGTTGCCTCGCCATTATCCATATCTCTTCGTCTACCTTGACCTTCGCGTATTCGGCTTCAGGGTGAACGGCAAGCATCGTATCGGTGACAAGCGTGAACGGCATCGTGGTCCAGACGAGGAAGTACGTGTCTGGGGTGTCTGCTTTTTTGAATTTGAAATATAGCGATGGGTCGTCTACCATCTTGTACGAGTCTTCGTAGCCCACTTCGGCGCTGCTGAGGCTTGTCTGGCAGCCCGGGCAATACGCTACGACATAGTGTCCTTCTTCCAGCAGGCCTTGTTCCCAGGCGCGTTTGAGAATGTGCCATTCGCGTTCGATGTACTCGTCCTTGTACGTCCAGTAAGCCTTGTCTTGGTTGATGAAGACGCCGAGTTTTCGGTCGGCCTCGACCCATTCCTTGTGATATTTCATAATAGCCTTTTTGCATTCTTGAACAAAGCGTTCTTCGCCTACGTTTTCAAGGAGTTCCCGCTTGTTCTTCACCCCTAGAAGCTTTTCGACCTCAAGCTCGACTGGTAGTCCTTGGCAGTCCCATCCTGCCCAGAAAGGTATGTAGAAGCCTTGCATTGTTTTCCATCTGTACCGCAGATCTTTCATGGTTCGTCCGCGGTAGTGGCCCACGTGGGGTATTCCATTCAGCGTTGGGGGTCCTTCAACGTAGCCGAGTGAACCACAGTTGTGTCTGTGCCTGTGCTGTTCGAGCTTGTGCTGGATTTGGTTGTTTTCCCAGAATTGGCGTGTTTCGGCTTCGAGTTCAAGCGGGTCATAGTTTGGGCTTAGTTGGTTCTCAGAATCGGTTTTGAATTTGGCGGTCACCTTGCATCACGTTGCACCCGCGAATGCTTGTATGTGGTGATAGAAACATATAACCTTTTTGAATCTGAAATTGCATATATGGCGCAAAATCCCTCATCGTCATTTCCTCTTCCTGAAGAGCATCAGGTTTTCGGGGGTTGTGCATATGTATTCGAAACCTGATTCTACGAGGTTCTTGGCTTCTTCTGTTGTCCTGGCTGTGGCTGAGTAGAAGGCGTCGTCTCTTTCAAGTTTCACCAGCTGCGTATAGATCAGTGTGTTCTTGATGTTTATGTAACCGAGCAATCGCATGACATGGAGGTCGCCTTCGGTCCTATGGTGTCCCATTTTAGCTTTCCATTGTCTGATGGCTGCAAGGTTATTCTTGCGTTGCTTGTTTCTCAGGGAGCGCAATTAAGTGCCCGCTGAATCCAGCGAGCCAAATGAGCGCTGGGTAGACGATCATGCGTTCCATTCCTCCGGGGCCTAGACCCAAGAAGAAAACGCTGTCTTGTGCTTCAATTTCTGTGAAGGAGCCACTTGCTAGAAGACCCCCAGCGAAGAGGACCAACGCACCCAGTACTATTAACCCTAGTAGCACGCTCATCATGGACAATGGCATTTTCAACACTTTGAACGAGGCTATGGCCGACAGTCCACCGAACAGAAAAGCCATTGAAGACACAACACCGTGAATTGCAGCAGAACCTTTCGTGAATACTCCAGCGCCCATAGCTCCGATGGCCATCAAGGCGAGCAATACGCTTAAAGCTCTGAAATTAATCGTGCGTGGTAGAAAATATGCTCCGATGATTGACAATAATCCTAGAAGGAAGATAGAAGAGTTAAAAATCATTGAGGAAGGTCCGACGCCAAGATCACTTATGTAGTTGTCAGAAATACTGTAGCCAAGATACGACGCTTCCGCAACAACAAGACCCAAAATGAACTGAGTGCTCGCGATGAAAAAGAGAATCCCTGCCATTTTTCCACTTGGATGTCGCACATATCGTCATGTGGTTCTGTAGACAAATAAAGCTTGTGCGAATCGTGTTCTTCGATTGCTCCATAGCATTCAGCTAACACTTACGGTCTCTTCGCGAGTAGCCCGCGCTAGAATCAGCAACTCTTACGTGAAATTCCTAGTCGTTAGCGCGCGCGTCGCAATCCAACAAGGGATGTTCAGGAACTAGGTCTCTACACGGGGATTCTTCTTCCGTCAAAATCAGGCTTCGACTTCCCAAACTCGTCCTTGGCTTCTCTCAACTGCTCTCCTGTGAACACAGGTCCGTCTCGGCAAACGCGGTATCTGCCTATGACGCAGCTCCCGCAAAGGCCAATAGCGCACCGCATCAACCGCTCCAAACTCGCCTCAAAGCCTACGCCTCGCGCCTCAGCCAACTCGAAAGCCTTCGATATCATCAGCTCGGGACCGCAGGCATAAACCATGCTGGGCTTCTCTTTGGCCAACAGCTCCTCCAACGGGGCCGTGCACAATCCCCTGACGCCGCAACTCCCGTCCTCCGTCGTAGCCACGACATTCTTCTTGCCGCAAAGCCTCTCCAACTCGTCCAAGAACAGCAGTTCCTCTCTCGTCTTTGCGCCGACTAGGAACGCGGGCTCCACATTGCGGGACACGAGTCTTCTTGCCAAGAATAGCAGAGGTGCCGTGCCCGTTCCGCCGCTAACCATCAGGAGCTTTGCCTTGCTGAGGCTGAAGCTGTTCCCGAAAGGCCCGCGGACGCCCACAACTTCGCCCGCAGCTATACTGTGCAACGCGCTGGTCGCCTCACCCACTCTCTTGACAGCAACAGAAACCAACCCACCCCTTTCCACATCAAGTACACTCAGAGGGATTTCATCAACGCCTGGAATCCACAGCATAAGGAACTGGCCTGGCTTGGCCTTCGCGCATAGGCTATCCTTGAACGTAAACGTCTTCACAGTCGGGCTTTCAGTCTCCACCTCTTCGATGCGGGTGGTTCTAAGCTGGTTAGAGGCGATGCGATAAACCGACAATCTCATCAACACTCCTGAAACCCATCCTCTTCAAGTAAGCATTCACACCACGTGCGATTCTCGTGAACACGCTTGGTCCCTCGGTGGCTATTGCTGTGCCTATCTGAACCGCAGACGCGCCCGCGAGGAGGAATTCAACTGCGTCTCGCCAGCTCGCTATTCCTCCGCATCCTATGATGGGCACCTTGACCTGCTCGTAGACGTCGTACACGTGCCTTAGCGCAATAGGCTTCACTGCTGGACCCGACAGGCCACCGACTCTGTTGCCCAGTATGGGCAAGGCGGTCTCCACATTTATGGCCATGGCCTTCACCGTGTTCATTACCGTCAAGCCATCAGCACCGGCCTCAGCCGCGGCCACGGCAACGTCTGCTACGCTCGTAACGTTGGGCGACAGTTTGACAAAAACCGGACTATCCACAGCCTTCTTGACTCTTCTGATCACATCCACCAAAATCTTGGGGCTCTGCCCGATCTCTGATCCTGTCTCTTTCACATGTGGACACGACACGTTGAGTTCCACAGCGTCAGCACCTGCAGCCAATGCTTTCTTGCTCACTGTGGCATAACCCTCAGCCGAGAAACCGTAGACGCTCACGATCAAAGGCACATTCAAAAGCGTCTTTGCCCTGCGAATCTCCTTGACGAACTCGTTTATGCCCGAGTTCGGAAGGCCCATGGCATTGATTAGGCCGCAGCTCGTTTGGACAACCGTTGGATTCGTGTATCCCTTGCGGGGCTTCGGTCCAACAGACTTCGTGACGATTGCGCCTGCGCCGCCGCTGGCGATGGCTTCGAACGTTTCGGGCGAGTATCCCAGAATCCCCGAGGCCAGCATGGTCGGATTTTTCAGCTTCAAACCGGCCAGATTAGTGCGCAAGCGGTCTATCAAGCCCACCTCACCATAGACCCCTCTCCATTTAGTCCTGTCGCCTTAATAAGATAGAGCTTGGCTGTTCCGAGTCGGACTCAGCGTGCGCTAGATAGAGCATTAGTTCACATCGTAGACTATCTAACGTCTTCAACACCTACATGTGTCAGGGCCAGCAGGCAAGACTCAATACGTGTTCTCCCGTTTGCGATATCTTATTAAATGCAGAGCCTAGGATTAGTTACTGTTGAGGCTCAAGTCATGAAGGCCACGATAATTGAATGCTCGTTCGGCTTCCTAGCGTTCGACGAAGACAATAAACTGCTGCAGAAAGTGCTCTTTCCGCGAAAGCCACAGGCAGCCGCCAAGGCTCTTCTGAAAACTGAAGCCGGAAAGCTACCTGACGAGGCCTTAGAACTGGCTGAGATCCTCCAGAAAATGGGTGTCGAGGCGTTTGTTTTCGAAAATGAGAACCTCGCCAACCAAGTCAGGCAAAAACTGCCTATAGAGGTCACAGTCTCCGCTCAGTTAGAAGCCGGTGAAAGAGTCCGTTCAAATGTTGAGCGCTTGGCTGTTGAGACAGGCTTCGTGAAGGATGTTGAAGAGTTCAAGCTGTGGATGCACAACGTCACTATGGAGATCGCCAAGCTGCGAGTCAAAGGCGCAGTAGAGAAGCGAGACCTGCTCGTGGCCCAGGCGATCCTTGCACTTGACGACTTGGACAGAGGCATCAACGTCTTCATGAGCCACGCCCGCGAATGGTACGGGGTGCATTTTCCGGAGCTTGACCGTCTACTGGACAAGCACGAAACCTACGCGCGGTTGGTCGTCAAGCTTGGCAACCGAGACAGCTTCACCTTGGAAAACTTGGAGAAGGAGGACGTGCCCAAGCAGAAGGCCGAGGCAATAGTTAAGACTGCAAAAGCTTCAATGGGTGCGGATCTAGCTGAAACGGACTTGGCCCAGATACAAGCCCTCTGTCAGAACGTGGACAACCTGTACCACCTGCGACAGACTCTTGAAGGCTACATGGACAAGACTATGGAAGGAGTCGCTCCAAACATGAAATCCTTGGTAGGCTCTCTTCTTGGAGCGCGACTGATCGCCATATCTGGAGGGCTGTCAAACTTGGCCAGAAAGCCCGCGAGTACCGTACAGATACTGGGCGCTGAAAAGGCCTTGTTCCGTTCGCTGAAAACTGGGGCAAGACCACCCAAGCACGGGATTATCTTCCAACACACGCTCCTGCACGACGCGAAGAGATGGCAACGTGGAAAGATCTCCAGAGCATTGGCTGGGAAGCTGGCTATAGCGGCAAGAGCGGACGCGTTTGGAGGTAGAGACATCAGCGCAAGCCTCAAGGCTGGTTTGGAAAAGAGAATCACCGAAATCCAGCAGAAATACAGCGAGCCACCGCCCGTGCCCGAAAGAAAACCCAAGCCAAGGCACGAAGACCGGTGGAGGGACCGCAGGAGAAGGCACGGGCGTGACCGTTAGGGTAAGACCGCACCCACAGTTTCAGGCAATATACGGGGCAAGGCTTGAAGATGGCGCGCATCGGCTGGCCACCAAGAATCTTGCCCCGGGCAGGAACGTCTACGGTGAGAGGCTAGTGCGCTACGAGAGCGTGGAATACCGCCTGTGGGACGCTTTTAGAAGCAAGCTGGCCGCAGCCATACTCAAAGGCCTGAAAACAGTTCCAATAGTGCCAGAACACCAAGTCCTCTATCTTGGGGCTGCCTCCGGAACCACACCGAGTCACGTTTCAGACATAGTCGGCGAAAAGGGCAATGTCTTCTGCGTGGAGTTTGCCTCAAGATCACTCAGGGAACTCGTGGACAACGTTTGCGCCTACAGACTCAACATGCTGCCCATACTCGAAGACGCCCGCTTTCCCGAGAGATACAGAATGTTCGTCAACGGAAAGGTAGACGACATCTACTGTGACATAGCGCAGGTCGAACAGGCCAAGATCATTGCGGCAAATGCCGACATGTTCCTCAAAGAATCAGGCTGGATCATGCTTGCCGTGAAGGCGCAAAGCATAGACGTCACAAAAGACCCGTCCGAGGTCTATGAAGGTGAAATCCGAATCCTCGAAAAACGTGGCTTTCACATAAGAGACGTCGTGCATCTTGAACCGTATGACAAGGCGCATGCCATGATTACTGCCCAGAAATAGAGAGGATTCCTCTAGAACACAAGCACAGTTATATCTCGCGTCCTTAATCGTTGCACTTGTGACCTCTTGATGGTTATCGGGGGGAGGGACTGTCGAGCGATGCCCGTGGATACCGTTCTGAAGGAAGCAGGCTTCGCCGTTTCTCTAGAGTGCCGCACCAGACGAAGCTGCTTTGACTTCGCCGCTCGTAAGGACGGAAAAGACGTTTTCCTGAAGACGCAACCAGACCTTGGAAGCTTCTCCCTGAAGGACTCGAGAGAGCTCAAAGGAATATCAGAATTCTTTGCAGCCTCCTCCCTTCTGATAGGCGAGAGAACTCGCGAGAGACCCTTAGAAGACGATACGGTCTACTCTAGATATGCCATTCCAACGATCACTCTAAGAACACTCGAAAACGTCCTGCTGCAGAAGACTCATCCTTTAATCCAGGCCAATCCAGGCGGTTACTATGTTGAGATTGACGGTGAAGCAATAAAGCGGCGCAGGCAAGAGTTGGGCCTATCGGCCGGCGAAGCAGCAAAGCTGATAGGCATTTCCAGACGGACTATCTACGGATATGAGCGAAGCATGGCCAAAGCCTCCGTGACAGCCGCCTACAACATGATGTCAACCCTAGGCGTCCCAGCCGCAAGACCAGTAGACATATTCGAAAACTCCAGACGCCTACACAAGTGTTCCCTCCTCACATCAGCCAGACGCATCATAAACAAGAACACCCTACTTCAAAAGATCCTGAAGAAATTTGAACACTACCGCATCACAGCCGTAGGAAGAGCACCATTCGACTTCGTCATAAGCGCCCCGGGAGACAGAATGCGAATAATCGGCGGAGTCGCAGGCAACAAAGAGCCCGAGCTGAGCACCAGGGTGAAAGAAATACTGAGCGTCAGCCGAGTCATGCAAGCACATCCTATTCTCATAACAGAAGGCCACACATCGATGGAAAAGAGCATTACATGCATCGACAGCGAGAAGTTTTCAAGAATAGCAGACCCCGAAGGCCTCATAACAAGCTCTTGAGACACTAGCGCGCGCCGCGCGCACTCTCGCCGAACCTCGCGGCAGCAGTACTGGGTGCTTCTGCTACTAGCGCTGTAGTCGGCATTGCGATCTTCACTGCTAGGGAAAAATACAAGAGAAAGCGCGCGAACCAATATTCGCCGCGTGAGTGTTCCTCGATCAAGAGCCTAGCCGATTCTCGTCTGTTTTGAGCGGCTGTTGGCCATGGCTTCCTTTGCGGGTTTCCACGACCTCCTTACGAATTCAGGATAGTCGCAAGATTTTTCAAGACACTGCTCAAGGAACCGTATGGTTCTCGGGTCAGATGGGTAGCCGCTTCCGAAATTCCCGTAGGCCTCGGCGAGTTCGGCGATTTCCTTGTCTCTTTCTACTTTGGCGATTATCGAGGCTGCTGACACAATCGGATAGTTTCTGTCCGCTTTGTGCTCAGAGACTACATCAAGCTTGAATGTCAGGCAATCAAGGATGTCTTTCTCGAATCGCTTCTCGACCACGTCTGAAGCGTCAACGTAGGCCTTATCTGGCTTGAGTGTCTCCAATACCCTCGCCATGGCCTGTGCCTCCAGCCAGTTCAGTTTGTGAAGCTTTCTTCCAGCCAAAACGATGGCATCGATTTCGCCGGGCGTCAGCTTCGCGACGGCGTATTTCTCCGCTATTCCTCTGATCTCGGCCGCAAGAACCTCCCGCCTGTGCGGTAAAAGAAGCTTCGAGTCTCTGACACCGAGGCGGACTAGCTTTGGCAGATCCTCTTCTTTCATCAAGATGCCTGCGATTACTAATGGGCCTATCACGCAGCCGCGGCCTGCATCATCCACGCCAGCAACCAACATTGGCGACTTCCAGCTTCCAACAACTCATTCCAGCCCCAAGCGTATAACACTTTTTTTCCCTTGCGCTTGCCTTCGGAAAGGGAGAGTCTTTCTAGTATCCGCTTCGCACGTCAGCTTTGGCGACCAGAACTCTAATATCAATCCAGAATGGTTGTCAAGATCATGCTTGGAGAAGGCGTTGAGATGAGCATTGAGATCTATCAGCCTGATTTCCCGACCGAAATAGTAGAAGAGGGCAACGTGAGAATCATCATTCCGAGGCTAAAGGCGTTCGCGAAGTCGCCCTCAGACTACGCGCCTTCCAAGGCCCCTGTCTTCTACAACCCGGTCATGGAGTTGAACCGTGACCTAGCCGTTCTTGCCGTACAAGCCTATCGGAGAACGGTCAATCATGATGTAGCCGCTTGCGAGGCGTTGGCAGGTTGCGGCGTAATGGGAACTCGCTTTGCAGCCGAAGTCAAAGGCGTGAGAAAGGTGGTAATGGCTGACATCAACGAAAGAGCCGCCAGACTGGCCAACCGAAATGTGCAACTGAACAACCTTGTCGAACGGGCCACAGTCGAGCATGAAGATGCTAACCTTCTGCTGAGCAGGCATGGTGCGCCTCACAGACGTTTCGATGTAATCGACATAGACCCATTCGGATCACCCTCCCCTTACGTTGACTCAGCCATCAGGGCACTGCGCAACAACGGGCTTCTAGCTCTGACCGCCACGGACATGGCTCCCCTTTGCGGTGTCCATCCAAGAGCCTGCATCCGAAAGTACGGAGGAAGACCATTGCGCACCGAATACTGCCACGAACTGGCCGTAAGGCTCCTAGCTGGAAGCTTGGCAAGCGTTGCCGCGAAACATGACATAGGCATAGCTATAGTCTTCAGTCACAGCTCAGACCACTATGTACGAGTCTACGCAAAGATCAGATACGGCGCAAAAAAGGCTGATGAAAGTATCGGCAAAATGGGCTTCGTGCTGCATTGCTTCCGTTGTCTACACAGAGAAACACGAAAGAAGGTGCCCGTTGGCAAAGAATCGGGAGAATGCCCCGAATGCGGCTCTCAACTCAGCCTCGGAGGGCCATTATGGCTCGGAGAGATTGCTGATAAGCAATTCGTAGGCTCCATGGAAGAGGAAGCTAACCTACGCGTCCTCAAGTTCGGCCATAAGATAACACAAATGCTGGCATTAGTGAAAGAGGAAAGCAATGCTCCGTTCTCATACTACGAGATCGACAAAATATGCAACGTACTGAGCTTGCCCGTTCCCCCAGTGAGGCGGGTGGCCGATTCCCTCAAAAATGAGGGATTTGTGGCTTTCCTGACGCACTTCAGTTCAAGAGCGATAAAGTCAAACGCACCTGCCATGAGCATAAGAAGCATCGTGCGGGAATTAGCAGGCTGAAATCGACAAATTTTAAATATCTTCAATTCATAACATGTGAGGCTAGGTGAAAAGATTGAACAAGAAGACATGCGCTTTGCTAATACTGACTGTCTCGATCGCTCTTGCAGCACCATTCGCTAATGCGCAACCAGATTTTGTCACTTGGACAGACAAGACCAGGTATGGGCCTGGTGAAAGAGGAACACTGTATTTGGCCTTCTATAATGATGGAGCTTCAGCAATTGAGGTGAAGAACATCACATTGATCTACGCGAACTGGGCTGCCTACATTAACCAGGTTTGGGTGGGAAACGAAACGAAGGAATACACAGGCGTATTGATCGCTAGCAAGACCAAGTATGTTTTCAACGACCTGACATTCACGACTCCATCAGATGGACGAGCAGTGGACACGACAGTTTCCATAACGGTTGGTACAGATCAAGGGATATTTTCGCTCGATCGATATCCATACTACGAAAGCCCAAGCATCAGGTTTTTTGAGCCAGTACGCTACTTGGATCAAATCGTGACGCTCTTCACAGTGCTCGTAGTGCTCGTAGTCGTTTGCACCATAATCATTGCCGCAGCAGTATTCCTCTCAGCGCGCAGACCACAAGTAATGTGGAGCAAGGAAGAGAAGCCACAATAAGACAGTTTCCCTCTTTCCTATTTTTCCCTTTTGTTTAAGTAAAGAAACCCCTTGTGGCGATATCACCCGCACAATTCCCTTTTTTTTGTGTGTTTTGTCGATGCTTTTGTATACGGCCCGAATCTAAGGATATCTCTCTCCGTAATGACCTGTGCAGAGAACAACGTCGAAGATGTCTATCTTTCCAAAAGGCTCTGCTATGTCTGCGTGAGGATTCCAGTATGGGCTTGCAGGCGTTGCGCCGTATGCACCTGTGATTCTGACGACATCAAAGATGTTCACGATTAGGTCGTGGTTGACGTCTGCTGGAATCCAGTAAGGATTCATCAATGGATAGTGATCTGTGTTGTTGCCGTTTACTATGTAAGGCGTGTCCCCTATTCCGTCACCGTTGGAATCTGTCCCATTGTAGTTACTCCAATAGTTGCCTTCACAACCATTATCCCAGACATCGTTGAGAGAGTTCACTGAGAAGACTTGAATTGTATTATTGACAACGTTGTTGTGATAAATCGTGCCGTTCGCTGAATCGTGTAGGTATATGGCATGGTGATTACCGATTAGGCTGTTGTTGATAATGATAATTCCTTGAGACCAAATCCAAATTCCGCTGTCCTGGCTGTCCGTAATCATGTTGTCGTGAATGATCGTATCAGAATTCATTCCACCATAAAACAATATTATCCCCTGACCATTGTCTGCTATTATGTTGCCGCTTATGTCAGTGCCATTGCTGTCGCCTGCTATCTCAATCCCCCAGCAATTGTCTACTATGATGTTATCTGTTATCGTACAGTTTTCGTTAGAACCAAACAACGCAATCCCACTGCTCCAGTCTGAATAGCTTTTTCTTATTGTGAAACCGCTCAGGCTTACACCACCTGAAGTTATCTGGACAACTGTCCCTGTTCCATTTCCATCAATGATCGTGTTTTCTCTGTTTTCTCCAACCAATGACACAGTTTTGTTCACAACCACATGTTCATAGTATGTTCCTGACGAGACAAGTAGCGTGTCTCCTTCAGCTGCTTCGTTGACTGCCACTTGGAGGGAGGAATATCGAACATAGACGGGGTATCCGTTGCTCATCCAAGAGGCGATTCCTCCGAGCATGTTGTAAACATGCAGAAAACCATTGTCTGCAAGGATCTGGCTTGCTTGGCTGCTTCGGCCACCCAGCATGCAGTATACGAGGATTCTGTCAGCCTCGTTCAGCTCGTTCAGCCTTTCCTCCAGCTCGGCGAGTGGAATTAGCTTCGCATTCCTGATATGGCCTGAATCATACTCGCTCTGGGTTCTCACATCCAAAACCACAAGGAAAGGATCTGAATCAACCATACTCTTTGCCTGTGCAACCGTGACATCGGTATAGCCGCTTCCTGATACCACTAGTATCGAAGGACAACATAACAATACAGCCAGGATTATGCCTAGACACGCTCTCATCTACTCCACTCTCCCAATTAATGAAACGCTCGCGAAGACTATTATCCTTTTTGCTGACGCTCAAGCGGCGCTCGGCGGCTTACCGTAAAAAGTCTGGCACGAAACGACATAGCAAGAAGACGGAGAGAGAGCGAAACAACGGTTAAAGTGAAAGCTAGAGGCGCGGACAGAATAGGCAAAGCTTATTTGCGCATCTGGAGGGAAGTGTGAATTGAGTGACTTGCAAAGCTTCAGATTTACAGCTGTATATGCTCTGATTGTCCTTGTTGTATTTCTAGTGCTTAATCACACCTATTCGTCGCAATGGACTAAGCGCGCGCTTCGTATGGTTCCAGTTTTAGATTGGGCCAGACATCTCTTAGGGATCCACTGAGCTTGGATTCAAGTCTCTCTCTAAGGAGAGTTTCGAGCAACTTCGTCGATTTGTTGGTCACGCCGTCATAGTCCTCCTCTTTGAATGCTGCCCTGATCTCTGAAATCCTTTTTGTCAATCTCTGGAGGGACTCTTGCTGACAGAACACTCGGTGGAAGATTTATTGCGTCAACCCCAAGAGACGTAAGCAGAATTTTTCTTGGAGGCTGCAAAACTAGAAATCCACGCACTCTTAATCTAGCCAAACGTGACAACAACATGTTTAACGAAATATACTTTAGAGCTTCTGGGATGAACTCGGTATAGTCACGCGCGCGCTACCTTCTCTATTTTGGCCACGTAATGAATGGTCGGCCTCTTCCAGCTTTATCCTGACTGGGCAGAAAGAAACGAACGATTGTTGGAGGATGTAAGAGAGTCCTTGCACCAGGGCCTCTACGGAAGGAACCATTCAGCGAAACCCAGTTATGTGGCCTAGTTCAAGACGACATAAGGTGCACTTACCCAAACTCCGCCAGTCTGCGTTGAGCTTCTTCCAAAGTCTCTTCCGTGGGCAGTTTGCCTGCCTCTGCAATCCTTTTCTGGCACAGGCCCTCGACGAAATAATCGCTCACGTCTTTCTGAATCCTCTTTCCGTAGAATATCTTGTATTCTTCATCAACTCTGCTTGCAGATTCTGTACCAAACCCGGTCTTTTCAACCAGATCTATTTCGCAGAAGGAATTCATTGCCTTTGTTATCCAGTTCTTTCTCACTTGTGAATATTCTCCCTGTAACCCAGACCACGGTATGAAATAGTCATAGGCGATTTTGAGAATTTCGCTGATTTTGCATGTGAAATCTTCTGTTTTTTCTTCTAGAGCGGGAAAAATGCAGCTCCACAACTGATTCATCGTATATTCCAAAGGAGGCTCTTTCCTAGTGAATCTACACTTCTCATATTTCGTTATGAGCTCCTGCAGTCCCAGTTTTATGTTCTGGTGGAGCTTTGCATTGAGCCATTCACAATCAGTCTCACCTGATTTGTATCTGACCAGGATTACATCTCGCTGGTCGAATTTCAGACTCTCTATTGTGCTCCATTCAGCTATGCAGAGTTTCTTTGTGACCTTCAACTTGCCTTCATTTGTCCATTGGGCGATCTTTTCCACAATACGGTCAGAGTCCAAAGCGTGACATAGCAGGATCAGGCTGTGGTCGTCTACTTTTCTATTAGCTGTTTCCCACCCTTCAACGTAACCTGAGTATAGTTCGAGCTGTTTTAGTTTCTCAATGAGAAAGAAGTCAACTTCGGGCAAAGATGTTTTGATTTCGCATATTATTCCTCGAGTGTCATTATCGTGCTGCAAGACGACGTCCGGGAAAACTTCTTTTCCTGATGTGGTCTCGGTGAAAGAAGGTTCAGCCGAGACAAATCTACATGTACTCTTTTCATTGTCAAGGAAATCTTTCAAACCTAAAGTGAGGAGGACTGTTTGATAATACCTGTCAACTTCAAGTTGGCGTCTTCTTTTGCATTTTTCGAGCAGCCCTAGGTGTGCCACTGGGGTGACTCTCCTAGGACGTGTAAGTCAGGATTTTTCCTTCTCTGAATTTGTCCATGATATGCTTCGAAAATCGCATAAGAGAAGCTTGCGTGGTCTTAACCTCAGGAACTATTACCAGCGAATCAGAGCCATAAGTTCTCAGCGAAAAGGCTGAATTGTCGACCCTGTCCACAATGTTGATGTAAACATGAGGGTTCCCATTGTGGATTACTGAGTAATTGCAGAAATCGTACGATGCGATGACGTTTACCAGTTCCTTTCTGATGGAAGCGTCTTCGAAAACCTTTGAGTCAAAGTTGATCAGAAGAGGTTGAGGTTCTTTGTCTGGATTTTCTCTTCTTCCTTTTTTCTCAAAGATCTTCATGCGCTTGATCGAATAATCTTCGACAGGTACAAGGACATCATTGTAGTATCCTTCAAAAGTCCCTCGGTAGTAGGTCAATAATCCTCCTCTTGACAAACGAAAATCGATCTTCGAGTCATCCTGCGAAAAGACTCTAATGCTGTCAATCCACAAACCTAGATTTCTCGCTTTTGAGAATGCCTCTGTGAATGGAAAGTTTTTCTCCTTCTTCGCAGCATAGCCCAATGAAGTGAAAGGTCTTCCAAACATTTTCTTTGCAACGTATTTTGAGTAGAGAAGCTCTGTTTTCCTTGACTGCGAGAAACGCTGCAGTATTTGAAAGATTTCTTCGGCAGTAATGTAAGAGATCATAAGGTTTGGGTATAGCATTCGGGACAGGTACATCAGGCCTTCTTTAAGAAATGAAGGATTACTCTCAGTTATCGCAAAAATGAAATAACCAACTTGCAGTACGAGGAAATCACCTTCGACTTTTCCCCGCCTTATACTACTCCGCCTCATGGTACAATTCCAAAGGGTAAATTCGCTCTCCGCATGGACTTTCTTGCGATCGATTGTAACATTTTCCAAGTCTGAGATCTCTCTGGCGATCAATTCCTCAAAGTTCAAGTCAGAGATGAAGAATACGACGGTAATCGAACCTCTGCTTTTCTTCAGCGAAGCTTCGCTGTACTGATTGATGATCATGCTGGTTGTTTGAGGCAGACTGGATATCATAATAACCCTTCACCTACGCCAGAAATGGGATTGTCTCTCTTGATATAAGACGTTATACGTTGAAGAAAAGGATTTCGACTCCGCGCGACTTGCTGCCCCTGTCATCATGCTTCGTGAGGCGTGGCGTCGAGAACGTAGCGCGCGCGCTACACGTTACGACTCACGCCCAAGCTTCTCAAAACTTGTTGAAGCCCACTATTTCTTCAACAGGCTTCTTCTTT
>CAYHAK010000030.1:0-20116 GCA_964354625.1 uncultured Candidatus Bathyarchaeia archaeon | reverse complement strand
GTGAGCTATGAGAGCGGAAAGAGAGGAATAAGAAAAATCTGCGAACTGGCAATTAACAAAATCATTATAGAAATCAAGCCTTTGTGACATAGGTATATTTCAAAAACTTATCGCCCGCGCTTGCTTAGAGAGTCTCTCAGGTAGTTAGTGCGCGCGCTATTCCCAACGTTGGCATCAGTGATTTGCTATTGTTATAGGTAATTAGCAAACTTTTTAAGTGCTCCCCTAGATTATACAGCGAGGAAACTTGCCTTTCAAGGGGAAGTCTAAGAAGAAGAAGCGCAGGCAACACGCCCGCAGGAAGCAGAGAAGAAAGGCTAAGCAAGGATCAAGCGCACAAGTCTCTTTGATTGGCAACGGTGTAGCAAAACTTGCGCGCCAGATTTGGTTAGGTATATAATATAGACAAATGACAATATTTATGAATTACTGCCTATATTTATCTCAGGACGAACTAGGCGTCTTTTCGAATGGAAAAGGGGTTTTGTATTGATGGGTCAGCAGAAGAAGAAAAAGAAGAGCAAGAAAAAGAAGTGAGATATCACCAATTCTCCACGTGGAGAAACCGCGCGCATACTATTCATAGCTACCGCTATGCGCTTCACACCAACTAGGCGAACCATCACCATCAACCAAACAGAGTTCACAGAATAGCGCGCGCTAAGATGATCAAGTGTATGTTTTGAGGCTCACGTGTATAGAGAACACAGTCATAGGAAAAACAGACGTAGTGTACGATAAGTGATCCTTCATCGTACGGACTAGGGGAAAGGAAGAACCTTTCGTCGTACACACGCCTGCACATGTATCATATGCTTCAATATGGATAAGCTTTGTTGTCTCTAGTCAGTTTGAACTGTATCGATTGACACTGTGAGATGGTAGTGCGTGCCCTGAAAGAACCGATGAATTCAAATCCTTTCACAACCAACAAGGAAAGCCATGAAAGATACCGAATTAAGATTGATATCTGAACTCATGAAGAATAGCCGAAGAAGCGACAGAGAACTGGCTAAGGTGTTGGGTGTTTCTCAGCCCACGATAAGCAGAACCTTGAAGAAACTGGAGAAAGAAGGCTACATCAAGGAATACACTATGATACCTGATTTCAACAAGCTCGGCTACCAGATTTTGGCTTTCAGTACCTATGAGCTTACAGAGAATATTTCACGTGACGACATTGAGGAAAGGCGAAAATTCCTTCGTGAAGAATTCAAGAAGGAACCATTGTCATACATTCTAGGCATGAGCGGAATGGGCATGCAGGCCGATAGGATGATTGTCACTCTTCATGAGGACTTTGCTTCATATCTCAAATTCCTGAATAAGGTTAGGAAAGATCCGCATGTCAAAATGGGTAAAACAGACACTTTCATGGTTAGCCTAGAAGATAGCAACCACTTTCACAGCCTGACTCTCTCGGCATTAGCCGAACATATGTTGAAGATGAAAAAGAAGGAATAAACCATAATCGATTGCCTGAGCCCCTAGCGCGCGCTCTATTCAGCGCACCAACATTATACACCTACAACCTAGAAATACGCGCGTCAAAGCGGTTTTTGAAAAATGGGATGAGGGCTTCGCCCCCACTCACTCGCAAGCTCACTCGTGGCCTTCGGTCACCCATTTTTCCGCAAAAACAGCACCGTTCCTCGCTAGCTAAAAAGTTTATTGTTCCCTCGCGGCAACCATACCTCGGAAACATAAATTTTTTGCATCATTGGCATGATGCCGCTTGCTCGTCACACCACAGCAGCAATAAGAAAGCATGGAGTTATGAGCGATGAGCAAGCCAAAGAAGTATGAGGTAAGAAGATGGATACTAGAAACCCTCCTACACTACGTCGAAGCGGCCAAGTGCCGCACCCTAGATCAATTCACAGAGGTGACAACACAATGAACAACACACAACAACCAAGCATGGGAATATCACTTTACCCTGATAAGGCAGGTTTGACGACGGGCTCCAGAACCTTACAGAACGATCTACGGACCAGCCTGAAGGCTGGAATGACGAAGTTCTGGAGCGGTCGAAGAAACCCGTAGGAGCCGGCTGATAGGCCAGTTCCGGGGAAAGGTCGTCGGTTCAAATCCGGCCGGCCCCACCAAAAGCCCATTCTGCCGAAACAAGCTTAACGTCTACTCTAATGGAGAAAAGGGTCAAGCAGCAAAAGCGTCGAGCGTGTTTTCTATCTTCCTAGGAGCTTTGCTACAATCTTCACTCCTGTTCCCACTTGGCTTCTGCTTTGATGCTCAACGTTGTCCATCGCGATTGCGTAGCCCAGCACGAGCAGAGGATCAAATCCATGTTTGACGATTTCAATACAGTATTCATCTTGGATGGTTGTCCAGTTCAGATTAACCTTTGCTATGGTCGTTTTGTCTGGTGCCACCATGTCGTATGCGTGATGGATTATGTTGCCTTTTATTCTTGCCAGTTCGTGGCAGTCTGCATCTTCCATCCACCACTCGCTACCGAACAGTTTCAGAACCTTCTTTTTGATCTTGGCCTTGACATGTCCGTCCTTGTCTTTGATCTCGTACTCGTGATGAACCGTAACGACTTTCCCGTCAATCTCGCCTAGACGGGTCCCCGCGTTGTCTTCAAGCCAAAAATGGGGACCCCAGCTGAGGAATTCCTGTTTGACGAAACCTAATTGCTCGCCCAGCCTGTTCTTGAGAACATAAGTGTTTCTTGCTGACAGAAGCCGTTGATCAACCGTGAATTCCCTATTCTCTAACATGCTCACCTCGAGCACCCAGCGTTAATTCCTATGCATGCTCCAGTTATCTCTTGCCAACTTCAAATGCTGATTCAGACTCAGCAAGCATCTCGATAGTCAACAAGCAAGACATGCGCGCGCTAAGCGGAGAGCGAATCTCTCCTCTGGGAAATGCTTATCATTGTCCGGATCATAGTTGTGGTTTGCTTGGGAGGGGGCTAGGTTGAAGGTTGTTGACAACGTTGTGGATTTGATCGGTGAGACGCCAATGATCAGGTTGGTGTTCAAGGGTGTCAAGGCGGACGTGTACGCGAAGCTTGAGTACCTGAACCCTGGCGGGAGCGTCAAGGACAGGATTGCCAAGCAGATGATTGAGCAGGCTGAGAAGCAGGGCATTATCAGGCCGGGAGGTACCATCGTCGAGGCCACGAGTGGCAACACGGGCATAGGCCTCAGCATGGTGGGAACGGCAAAAGGATACAGAGTCGTAATAGTCATGCCTGGACAGGCTTCGCCTGAAAGACGCTGTATCATGCAGCACTACGGTGCTCAGGTGGTTCTGACGCCCCGTGCGGAGTTTGTGGAGGGGGCCTTGGCGAAGGCCAGGGAACTGGCGAAGCAGCCGAGCTGGTGGATGCCTTCCCAGTTTGAGAACACTGCTAACGTGGTTGCCCACCGAGAGCACACAGGAAAAGAGATCTTGAGACAGGTTCCAAAGGGATGGGTTGACGCATTCATCGCAGGTATAGGCACAGGAGGCACAATCATGGGAGTCGGCCAAGCCCTCAAAACCGTCAACCCCAAGGCCAAGATAGTAGCCGTCGAACCCGTAGGCCCAAAAGCCCACGCGCCCAAGAAAGTGACGGACCACCTGGCCATAATCAAGCACCAAGTCGAGGGAATAGGCGACGGCTTCATTCCTCAAATCGTGGACGAAAGCATGATTGACGACTGGGTGCAGGTGTGTGACGAAGACGCGATTGAGACAGCGTGTTGTCTTGCTAAGGAAAGAGCGCTGTTTGTAGGGATATCTTCCGGCGCAAATGTGTACGTGGCCAAGAAGGTGGCCAGAAGCCTCGGCAAAGGCAAAACCGTGGTGACGGTTCTGCCTGACAGCGCGGACCGCTACTACACCACTGGCCTGTTCAGAGAATCATGCTGCGAAAGAAAACCACAAAGCACACAAAAGCATCACTAGAACCATCATGCCCGCCACAGCGCGCGCGCAACACGGAAACGTGATCTTCTACAAACCACGCGGCATCTAGCAGATGAGCTTGACGGTTTTCAATTTGCCGCCGCATTTCGGGCAGCGTTCCGCGGCCTTCTGGTAGGCCTTGTTGCACCTGTTGCAGACGTAGAGCGTCTCCACACCAAACCCAGCCACTACTAATCAATTCCCGATTCTTATCCTTTCTCCTGTCAATGCATCATAGGGCTGAAGTGCACTGATTCTCAGCAGGTCAGTCTGCAAAGAGACAAAGGTCATATCTGGCTTGAGACCTTTGGGAACATTCCGTTTGCCTAGTGCTTAATCGGTTAGCGCGCGCGCTTGGAGGCGGCGGTGGCGTGTTTTCGGCTGGCTGCCTGACGAAAACGTCTACCAGGGCAGGTGCCACGCCTGCACATACAACAAGCAAGACGACATGCAGCTTGGCCATGGCTTTCGAGTTGGGCATAGGACCCATCCTGTGGCTTGCCTATTGTGCCTGCTTCCGGAAATTATACTTTGTTGCTTTGCGATCCATGTTCGCACTCGCACGTTCCTATCCGTTTTGTCGCAAGGCTGGTTTGGGCGCGCACTAGGACGAAGGACCGAGACTTACCAGTGTGGTTCAGTCTGGTTGCTTGCAGAGCGTTCAGAAGATTCCGCAGCTAGAGATTGCAGGCGCAATGCCATTCTACGTACTGTTCCTTCGACGTGCACATTTATATATTACTGTTTGGTAATTACCTAAAGGTAATAACTGGAGGCGACGTGAGATGAGGTTGAGGCTCCAACTTGTTCGAGACGGTGTAACGATACTGGAAGTGCCTCTTTCGCCTGCCGACTGGCCGCGCGAGGAGTTGGAAAACGAGTTTAAGAACGCCGAGGAAAGCTTTGAGCAGCTGTCCAAGATATTCGACGCCTTGTCGCATGAGACGCGTCTCAGAATGATGCAGCATCTGGTGGAGGATGAGAACCAGACGATGAGCTTTGCTGATTTCATGCGCGACTTGAGCCTCAACCCGAAAACTGTATGGGAGAATTCGCGCAAACTGAGTGAGGGAGGCTTTCTGGAGAAGACAAGTCGAGGCCAGTACAGCTGTTCCGAGTTTGGGGAAAATGCGTTCATGATGATGAGCCTCGCGCTGCGCCGCCTAATCGAATCGCTGGAAGAAACGGAGGACCTGTAACGGAGGTGAGAAAGCATGTCATTTGATCATGATTTTGAAGGAATGTTCCGAGACCTCGAGATACTTGACCGCAGGCTGATGGAAACCTTCCAGAAGGAGCTGGACACAATACTGGAATGGATCAAGGGCGGAAAAATGAAGGGCGACTGGCAGGTCAGAGAAATCAATGAACTAGGCGCTAAAGGCTTCACTATTCAAGGCCGCTTCGGCTCAGAAGATACACTAGAGCCACTGGAACCACTTAGACCCCACAGACCACGGCCGCTACCAGAAAACCCGTTCCAACTCCCCAAGAAAGCTATGGAGGAAACACGAGAACCACTGACTGACCTCTTCGACGAAAAGAATGCCATCAGAATCTGCGTTGAACTACTAGGCGAAGAGGAAAACAACATCAAACTCGATGCAAAGGAAGGCCAGATCGAAATCAAAGCCAGAAGCTTCTACAAGAAAATCGACCTGCCCAAAACCTCGCTAGAGCTGGCCGCAATGTTCTCAACGTACAAGAACGGCGTACTGCAAGTAACCATCCCAAAGAAGGCGAAGCTTCGCGACAAAGACTCGCGAAACACGCGCATGGTCTAGGCTGAGCTCAAAGCCTCAGCCTGCGGCCTTTCGGCTGCACTTTCTCATCAAACTCCTTAGCCAGTGTCTCAAGCAACATCCTCTGCTGCTCAGTGAGTTTCTCGGGAACCAAAACGTCCACCCGCACCAGCATATCGCCATAGCCATAGCCTCTGAATCTGGGCATGCCCTTGCCCTTCAGCTTAACGATCTCGCCAGGCTGCGTGCCTGGGCGAATCTTCGCATTTGTGCTGCCATCCAGTGTTGGTATCTGCACTTCGGTGCCGAGGGCTACTTGCGGGAAACCGATTTTCAAGTTGTACAGCAGGTCGTCGTCGCGTCGCCTGAAGAGCCTGTGTGGAGCTACGTGGATGAGAACGTAGAGGTCGCCGGGTTCACCTCTGTTCGGAGGCGTTTCGCCTTCGCCATGAAGCCTCAACTGATAGCCCTCATCAATGCCCGCAGGCACTTTGACCGTGATCCTCCGCTCCCTCTCCACCAATCCACGGCCACGACAAGCCCTGCAAGGAGAATCAATAATCACACCCTTCCCCCTGCATGTCGGGCAAGGCATCACACGTACAAACGTGCCGAAGCCGCTTCTGCTCACGTCCTGCACTTTTCCGGTGCCTCTGCACTCCGGACATGCTCTAGGTGAAGTTCCAGGCCCAGCGCCTGACCCGTTGCAGACGTCGCATTTCTCGGTCCTCGGAACCTCGATTTCCTTTTCAGCACCTTTTGCCGCTTCTTCGAGCGTTATCTCCAACTCGTAAACCAAGTCTCTTCCGACCGGCGTTCGGTCGCCGAAATCGCGGTCGCCGAAGAAGAGGTTGAAGATGCTGCCGTAGCCAAAGCCCATGTCTCTGAGTATGGATTCGAAGTCGGCTCCTCTGAATATGTCTTCTCTTGTGTAGCGTTGATCGAAGCCTGCGTGGCCGAGCGTGTCGTACTGCCGGCGCTTCTGGTCGTCCGAAAGAGCCGCGTAGGCCTCGGATACTTCCTTGAACTTCTCCTCGGCTTCAGGAGCTTTGTTCCTATCAGGATGATACTGCAGGGCAAGCTTGCGGTAGGCGTCCTTGATCTCGCCCCTGGAGGCGGTCTTGGAAACGCCCAGAACCTCGTAGTAATCTCGCTTGCCCGACATATGCTCTACCGTCAAACAGGTGATGCGCCAGATCGACCTAAAGGCTGTTTCGGCTACTTTACCTTGTAGTCTTCCGAGTCAACCACCTTGTCGTCGCTGCCCGGAGGCGGCGGCTGGCCTTCTGGTGTTGGGCCTCCCCCGCCCGCTTGACCCTTCTGCTTGGCGTACTCAGCAGCAGCCTGCTGATAGACCGCTGTGCCTATTTCCTGAAGCACCTTCGTGAGCTCTTCAGACTTGGCCTTTATCTTGTCCAAGTCATTGGTGGCCACGGCGTCCTTCAAAGCGGCAACCGCTGCGTCTATCTTGACTGTTTGATCTTGCGTGATCTTGCCTGCGAGGTCTGTCTTGGTCTTCTCCGCTGTGTATATGAGGCCATCAGCGTTGTTTTTCAGTTCAGCTTCTTCGCGTTTCTTCTTGTCTTGATCCGCGAACTGTTCAGCATCCTTAACCATCCTCTCCTTCTCTTCCTTCGAGAGCTTCGTAGAAGCCGTGATGGTGATTTTCGCCTCCTTGCCCGTGCCCAAATCCTTAGCAGTCACGTTCATAATGCCGTTAGCATCGACATCGAAGGTTACCTCGACTTGAGGCACGCCTCTCGGCGCAGGCGGGATATTCTCCAAGTTGAACATGCCCAGGGAAACGTTGTCAGGTGCCATGGCTCGCTCTCCTTGAAACACATGGATAGTGACTGCGGTTTGGAAGTCGGCTGCAGTGGTAAAGACTTGGCTTCTTTTCGTGGGGATAGTGGTGTTCTTGTCGATTATTCGCGTGAACACGTGGCCGAGTGTTTCGACGCCGAGTGACAGTGGTGTGACATCCAATAGCAGGAGGTCTTTCACTTCACCTGTTATGACGGCGGCCTGTATGGCGGCGCCTATGGCCACGCATTCCATCGGGTCCACGCCTCTTTCAGCGGGCTTAACCATGATCTGCTCCACGAAATGCTGCACGTAAGGCATCCTGGTCATGCCGCCGATGAGTATGATCTTGTCAATGTCCTTCGGTGCCAACTTCGCGTCTTCGAGAGCTTTCACCATGGTTCTCTCTGTTTTCTGGACAATGGGCTGGGCCAGTGCCTCAAGCTTGGTTCGCGTCAGCGTCAAGTGCAAGTGCTTGGGACCCGAAGCATCCGAGTACACGAAGGGTAGATCGATATCGGTCGTCATTAGTGTCGATAACTCTATCTTGGCTTTCTCGGCGGCTTCTTTCATCCTTGACATGGCCGTCCTGTCGCCGCTCAAATCAAGGCCAGTTTGCCTCTTGAACTCCTCAAGCAGAAAATCGATTATCGCCCTGTCTAGGTCGGTGCCGCCGATCTGCGTATCGCCGCTGGTTGACAGCACTTGGAAGACCCCTTTGCCGAAATCCATCACCGTTACGTCGTGCGTGCCTCCGCCGAAGCTGAAGACGAGTATCTTCATTTCCTTCTCAAGCTTGTCCACACCGTAGGCCAGACAGGCGGCGGTTGGCTCATTGATGATCCGCATGACCTCGAAGCCTGCTATTTCGCCTGCGTCCTTCGTGGCCTGGCGCTGGTTGTCGTTGAAGTGTGCTGGAACAGTTATGACGGCCTTCCGTATGGACGAGGCGAGAAACGTTTCAGCGTCCTTCTTTATCTTCTGCAATATGAAGGCCGATATCTGCTGCGGCGTGTACTCCTTGCCTGCAATGGTGACCTTGTAGTCGGTGCCCATCTTCCTCTTGATCTCGTATATCGTTCCCTCGGCGTTGGCGGTTGCTTGCCGCTTCGCAGACTCGCCTATCAGCAGCTGCCCATCCTTAGTAAAGGCAACGACTGAAGGAAACATTTTTCCGGCCATCGTAGGGCCTTCCGCGCTCGGAACAACTGTCGCACGTCCCCCCTCGAAAATGGCCGCGGCCGAATTCGTGGTTCCAAGATCTATTCCAATCACTTTTTCGCCCGGCTTAACATTGCTCATTTGAACACTCTCCTTTTTGTGGCTTTGACGAAGGCTTGACAGATATCTTTACGATGCCCGGTCTAATCACCTTTTCCCCCATAGTATACCCTTTCCTCACTTCTTCAACCACCGTGCAGTCATCAAAATCGTCCTTCTCGATCCTTGCAGCGGCAGCGTGCCTAGTCGGATCGAAAGGTTTCCCCAAGCACTCTATAGGTGAGACTCCCTCGCTTTCAAGTACTTTCCTAAGCTTCTTGAGAGTCATTTCAACGCCTTGAACCAAGGTCTCATTCGACTTGGATGATCGACTGGACTTGACAGCCATCTCCAACTCGTCAATAACTCCCAGCAGCTCGACGACGAGGCGTTCATTGCAGTATCTTCTGGCCTCTTCCAGCTGCCTGTCCGACCTCTTCTTCAAGTTCTCGAAATCGGCCTGCGCATACTTCAGCTTCGTGAGGTATTCTTCCGAACGCTTCCTCTCCTCATCCAAGGCGCTGCTCAGTTCCTCAGTCTTCGCATTGGCCTGCTCCTGCTGTTTCTCGTCTTCACCCATTCTAAGCGAGTCCCCATAGAAGGCTACAGATTTCTAGCGTGTACAAACAGGAATATATACCTCACTCTCAGAAGACTTGCCTGCACAACCTGCACTCGTGTCGGTAGACACGTTTGAAGAGTGCAAGCCGGTGCGCACATATATATTTTGGAGGTCCGAAATGTAGAGTGAGGCTTCACCTTGCCGATTCCCCTTGTCCAACGCTCAGAACAGGAAATCGAGGAAATGATCAAGAGAAAAGTCGGAACGATAAAGGAAGTCAAAGGCGTTCGCCAACTGGACGTGCGCATAAGTGGCAAGAGAATCGACGTGGCTATGCATCTTTTGCTGGACAGCAACCTCAGTTGGGAGGACGCTCACAGAATTTCGCACGACGTTGAAAGAGAAGTCATACTCAAGTTTCCTGATGCGAGAGTCACAGTGAACACCGAGCCGGTCGAGGATGGGCGGGAAAGCATTTGGAAGCTTGTTAAGGAGATAGCAGAAGGAACGCCGGGTTCAAGAGGCGTCCATAACATCCACATCCAGAGAATCGACGACAAATTGTGCGTTGATCTTCACTTGGAGGTAAGCGCAAACATGACAGTCAAACAGGCACACGACGTCGCCGATCAGGTCGAGAACAAGATAAAGGCAGCCAGCAAGGGCATTTCAGAAGTAACCGTCCACATCGAAACAGCATCAGAACGCGTGTCCCGAGAAATGGCAGGTGTCCAAGCCGAGCTAGACGCGTACATCGAGCACCTCGCAGAACGCTTTCCCGAAATCAAGGAAGTCCGCGGAATCAGAGTCCGCAGATTCGGCGATACAACACACGTCGTGCTCCAGTGTCGCTTCGACCCCAACCTCTGCATAGAAGAGGCTCACTTGATCGCAAGCAGACTCGAAAAGGAGATAAGAAGCGTCTATCCCAACGTGGCCAGAATAGACATCCATGAAGAACCAGCCTAGGCCGCTTGGCTTCCGATGCGGCTCACATTCTAAAAATGCCCCATAAGGCCTAAATACTCCACTGCTAGCCTTTAGGAGCAACAAAACGTTTCACACGAAGTAAGAGGACCATGCTTGAGGCGGATTCAAAACAACGGCAAAGGAAAAGACTGTCACCAAACAGAAGGACTATTGGTCTGTTCAACCCACGGATGTCTACAAAGCTCTTGAAACCACTGAGCAAGGGCTGTCCGAACAAGAAACCCAACGCCGCCTGAAGACCCATGGCCACAACGAACTGCCCACACACGTCTTCAGTACCCTCCAAGTGCTTCTCAGGCAGTTCAAGAACCCCATATTCGCCATTCTCACCGCATGCGCCATAGTCGCGGGCGTTTTTTCAGAACTCAAGCAGGCAATAATCATACTCTCCATGATTCTCCTCAGCGTCATTCTTGGCTTCTACAACGAATACAAGGCAGAGAAGATAGTCAAAAACCTGAGGCACAACGTTTCAATCAAAGCCGTCGTCACCAGAGACGGCAAGACTTCGCAGATAGACTCTCGATTGCTGGTTCCTGGAGACCTTGTTTCGGTCTACGTCGGAGACATCGCACCGGCAGACATGAGAATAGTGAGATCGAAGGATCTCCAAACCGACGAGTCAACGTTCACGGGCGAATCTTTCCCAATCGAGAAAACCTCAGATCGCCTTGACATTCAAGTTCCGATTCCTCAACAGTTGATTAACTACCTATTCATGGGCACCGTGGTCGTGCATGGAAGCGGACAAGGCGTCGTCGTGTCGACAGGAAAGAACACCGAGCTAGGGTCGATATCCAAGAGCCTAGTTCGCTCTCACCCTGAGACCGAATTCCAGAAAGGCGTCAGAAAATATGGAAATATGCTTATCACGTTGGCCCTTGCTCTGACCATCGGCATTTTTTCGTTGAATTTTGCGATTGGGCATTTCTGGCTTGATTCTCTGCTGTTTTCTTTGGCCGTGGCCGTCGGGCTCGTGCCTGAACTGATGCCTGCAATAGTCACGATAAGCCTCGCCCAAGGCGCAGGCAAGATGGCCAAAGTCAAAGTCATCGTCAAACGCTTAGTCTCAATCGAAGACTTCGGAAACATGGATGTCCTCTGCACCGATAAGACAGGAACACTCACCGAAGGCAAGATCATACTGAACGACTGCTGTCCTCTGGGCGAAGAAGAAGATCCCAGAGTGCTAGCCTACTCGCTGCTTTGCAACTCGGCCGCTGTTGGACACGATATAGTTGGAAACCCCATGGATGCGGCCATTTGGGAATACGCCCTCAGAAACAACGGGCATGAAAGCATAGAATCGTACACGAAGGTCGACGAGATCCCGTTTGACTACCAGCGCAGAGTCATGTCCGTGGTGGTCAAGAAGAATGGAGAACATATCTTCATCAGCAAAGGTGCCCCCGAGTCGATTTTCGCTAGATGCGCCTCAGCCCAGATTAGTGGAAAGATTCAATCCATGGATGCTGTTTTGAAGGCGATTAGCGCCAAGTTCTCTAGCCTCTCGCAGCTTGGATATCGCCTTCTTGCGGTGGCTTACAAACCTGTCGAACGTAGGGCTTCCTACTCCGTTGAGGACGAAGCAGGTCTGACTCTCTTAGGCTTCCTCATATTTACTGATCCACCAAAGAAAGACGCTCACGAAGCAGTCAAGAGGCTCAAGTCAATGGGCGTCGACGTGAAGATACTGACAGGCGACAATGAGCTTGTGGCGAAAACGATCTGCGACGAGCTTAAGGTGCCTGTCAAGAGAGTGGTTTGCGGTCCTGACCTCACTCAGATGAGTTGGACCGAGATCAAGACGGTTGTGGAAGGGGCCACGATTTTCGCGCGGATTACGCCTGAGCAGAAGCTTGACCTCATCAAAGCCCTCAAAGCCAACGGCCACGTCGTGGGCTACATTGGAGACGGCGTGAATGACGCGCCTGCGCTTTACGAGGCGGACGTGGGCCTGTCCGTGGACACTGCCGTGGACGTGGCGAAGGAAGCAGCAGACATCGTGCTGCTTGAGAAAGACTTGCTGGTTCTTGCCGATGGCATCAACGAAGGCCGCAAAATCTTCGGCAACACAATAAAGTACATTTTAATGGGCACGAGCTCCAACTTCGGCAACATGTTCAGCGCCGCGGCAGCATCGATATTTCTTCCATTTCTTCCGATGCTACCCATGCAGATACTGTTCATGAACCTGCTTTACGACATCGCCAACATGACCCTGCCCATGGACAACGTTGACGAAGAGTACATCAAGTACCCCAAGCGCTGGGACATGGGCTTCGTGAGGAAATACACGCTCTTCTTCGGTCCGTTCAGTTCGCTTTACGACTTCCTCACGTTTGGTATAATGTTGTTCATCTTCGGGGCCACGACGCCTGCGATGCAGGCGCTGTTTCAGAGCGGCTGGTTCGTGGAATCTTTCTGGACTGAGGTGCTGGTCATGTTCGTCATCAGGACGAGGCGAATTCCGTTCTTCACAAGCCGGCCTGGGAAATGGCTCACCGTGTTGACGCTGTCCTGCGTGGCAATCGGCACAATTCTGCCCTTCACAGTGTTCGGCAGCCTACTCGGTTTCACGCCGTTGCCTCCAGAGTACTGGGCGCTTCTGGTGCTCATGGTGGCCACTTACCTGTTCCTAGTGGACGCAGGCAAAGTCTTCTTTTATAGAATATGCCACATAAGTGGGAGCGAATGACCATGGATCTTGAACTGTTTGCATTGTGGGCTATAAGCATTAGCGGCGGAAGCATATTCTTGACTCTGGTAAGCATCTATCTATACGCCGAGAGCAGGGCGACCCGCCGGAGAAGGGAACAGGCAGGTTCAAGGATGATCGTTATCCTTGAAGACTTCGCATTCGTGTGGGTCCTGCTGGGCCTGCTCGTCTTCTATATAATCTCCGTCAGCATAGGCTCCGCCGCCATCTTTGCGGTAGGCAACATCTTCGTCGAAGTTTTTTTAGTCCTCTACCTGATAAGACACAGAAGGGCAAAGCCTGGCCAAAACAATCACCCCTCAGGCAGGGCCACGTGATCAAACGCTGCAGTTCTCTCCTAGCTTAGCCATAACTGCCTTCGCCTCTCCTAGAGTGTTCAGCAAACCTGAGGTATGGCCTCCAGCAAGGCCTTCCCGAGGAAGGCGTCGAACGCGTAGAGCGCGCGCGGAAGAAACGCGCCAAGAAGCTTCAAAACAAAAATGTCAAGAAGAAACACTAGTACTCTCTCTAGAGGAAAAAAGAAGGAGTGAGGTTGCGGTTTTTTCTATTTCTCCTTCGCCATGGCGAACACTGCTTTGACCGCGTTCATGACTGCTGCTGGGGCTGCGAAGGCAACGATGTAGCTGAGGATTGTTGTTGTCCACCGGAAGAGCAATGGGTGAATCTCGCTTAATGGCTGCCAGACGGCAGAGTTGCTGGCCACTACGAGCGCTATCGTCGCGATTAGGAAAGGCATGATCTCCTTGCCTGTGATGCTTATCATTCCGATGAACACTCCTAGAACCAGCATGACAAGCATCACATAGCCATCGTAGGTATCAACACTGGCATCTCCATTCCAACGCAGGTAACCCACAACGAGGCCCATGATGAACGCCAAGACAACGAAAACGATGAAAGCGTACCGCGCTATCTCTTCCAATTCCATCATAAACCACGAAACCGTACGTATCCCGGTTGCAATTTTATAAGTTTTGCGCCCCTGACTGTTCGAAACCCCCTCTATCGGCGCCCACGCTGCACGACTGCAAGGCTGCCGTCTTTGTTGTGATCTGAAACAAGTGTCTGACACTGGAAAGCCTTTTTTATCTGGCCTTTCTGTTTAGTCGGATGTTGGCGTTTTGCCTTGGCTAATGCTATTGAGATTGTTGACTTGACTAAGAATTTTGGGAGCATAAAGGCTCTGGATCGTTTGAGCCTTAGCGTCGAGGCGGGTCAGGCGTTCGGGCTCATAGGGCCTAATGGCGCGGGGAAGACGACCACATTGAGGATTGTCTCAACGCTGATATTGCCAACCTCAGGCACCGTAGCGGTGGCTGGCATGGACGTGGTTCGCAAGGCTGATGAGGTGCGCAAAATCATCACGTACCTTCCTGAAGAGGCAGGTGCCTACCGCAACCTTTCAGGCTGGGAGTACCTCGAATTCATGGCTAAGTTCCGCACGGAGAATCGAGACGAAACCCGCCGAGTGGTAAAGGAGGCGGCGGAGATCTGCGGTCTCGGCGGCAGGCTGAAGGACAAGGCCAAGACTTACAGCAAAGGCATGAAGAGGCGCTTGCTCGTAGCCAGAGCGCTGATGAACAAACCCAAGCTCGCCATACTGGACGAGCCTACAAGCGGCCTGGACGTCATGCACTCGTATCACGTGAGGGAGATACTCAAACGATACGTCAAGGAGCATGGCGTGACGGTTCTGCTTTCGAGCCACAACATGCTTGAGGTCGAACACATCTGCGACAAAGTGGCCCTAGTGAACAAGGGCAAGATCGTGGCCGAAGGCGAACCGCAGGAACTCAAACACAAGTATGAAGGCGAGAACCTGGAAGACGTGTTCGCGAAGGTGGTCGGCTTTGCTTAAAGGCTTCGGTAATATCCTCATCAAAGAGCTTAGAGAACTCATCAGAGACCCCAAGATAATGCTGGGCATGATTATCGTTCCGCTCATAATGTTCCCAGTTCTAGGTGCAGTAATGAGTTTCTCGATGGAGTCAGCCACGCAGCAGGCCCAGAAAGCCACGATCGTAGTCATTGACAATGACCGAGGAAACTATTCGACGGTCTTCATTCGCAACCTCAACGCAACCCTCAGAGTCTTCATCGTGAACGAGACCGATCCCAGCAAAGCGGTATCTGACGGGATTCTGTCAAGATACAACACGACGCAACTGCTTATGATTCCTGAAGGCTTCAGTGCGAACGTGACTCAGAACCTTCATGTTAATGCCGGCACAACCACATATGTGAAGATTTACAGCGTTTTTTTAGGCGCTGGCCTGTTCGAGGGCATAGGCTCTTCGATGGCCGGCAGCTCGGTGACTAGCTTCAACAGGCACTTCGCGCCAGATGTCGTGTCCGCTAAACCATCCACGATAATCAAGGGGCACATAGAAGAAGGCATTGACCCAAACGTGCTTTCCACGCTGTTGCTCTCACAGGCCATAGCCATGCCCATAACCATCATGATCCTGCTCACCTACTCGATGCAGATAGCCGCCACCTCGGTAGCCATGGAAAAGGAGGAGAAAACCTTGGAAACGTTGCTGACGCTGCCTATGGACCGTTTTGCGATTTTGATGGGCAAGCTGTCAGGCTCAATCGTAGTAGCAGGCATCGGCGCCATAACCTACATGATAGGCTTCAACTATTACATGGGATCGTTTACGTCTGCGATTCCGACGGGTTCTGGCGTTGACTTGGTTTCGCTTGGGCTTGCGCCTTCGCCGTTTGGTTACCTGTTGCTGGGAGCCTCGCTGTTCGTGACTCTGTTGTCTGCCTTGGCGTTGGCGGTGATTCTGTCCGCATTCGCAGAGGACGTACGAGGTGCCCAGTCACTCGTGGGCTACGTCTACCCGTTCCTGTTCGTCCCCTCGTTGTTGCTGATGTACATTGATGTCAACGCTCTCCCGCTTGCGCTAAGGATAGCCATCCTGGCGATTCCATTCAGCCACCCGATCATAGCCTCCAAGGCCGTAACCATGGGCGACTACTGGACCGCAGGACTAGGCATAATCTACGTGACGGCATTCACCTTGGTCATAATGTACCTCGCCTCAAGACTCTTCGCCACCGAGAAGATCCTGACCATGAAACTCAGATTCAGAGGACTGCGCAAACGCGGGAGAACGCCTGCGGAAGAACCGTAGGAAACGCCCTCGGCCAATGAAGTGAGCACGTTAGAGTGGTCTGAAAGATGGGAATAGAACGAATTGAAGCATACTCCGTCTCCTTGCGTTATGCGGAGCCTTTCACGATAGCCGGCGGAACAAGTAGCGAAACCGCCAACATCGTCGTGAAGATATTTACTGATTATGAGGCCGTCGGCTGGGGCGAATCCTCACCGTCGAAAAGGGTGACAGGCGAAACCACCGACACCGTCCTTCAGACCCTAGACAGAATCGCGCCAAAACTCGTGGGAAAATGCCCTCTAAGGATTGAGAACGACGTTGAGATCATGGATTCTGCCGTTCTTGGAAACCCTGCGGCGAAAGCTGCAATCGACATGGCCCTGCATGATATTCTCGGACAAACCGCGCGCAAGCCTCTCTACAGGCTCATCGGAGGCTACCGCACCGAAGTCCTCACAGACATAACCTTGAGCATCAAGCCTCCAAAACAGATGGCGCAAGACGCACAGAAGGCTGTTGAGAGAGGGTTCAAGGCTCTCAAAGTGAAAGTCGGAATAGACCCAGATGAAGATGTTGAACGCATCAGGTTCATACGCGAAGCGGTGGGCTGCGAGACGCAGTTAAGGATTGATGCAAACCAAGGCTGGAAGCCAGAGCAGGCCGTAGAGGTTTTGAACAAGATGGACGAGTATAATGTGCAGTTTGCGGAACAGCCTGTGTCGGCAGACGACTTGGATGGCTTGAGGAAAGTGAAGAAAGAGTCACCGATACCGATCATGGCTGACGAGAGCGTGCACTCGCCTGAAGACGCCCTGCGCTTGATCAAGGCTGATGCCGTTGACCTCATAAATATAAAGCTTATGAAGTGTGGAGGAATACTCAAGGCCAGAAAAATCGCGGCAATCGCCGAAGCCGCAGGCAAACCCTGCATGCTCGGATGCATGGCCGAATCAGAAATAGGCATAGCCGCAGGCACCCACCTCGCCGCCGCAGTCAAAAACATCCAGTACGCAGACCTCGACTCAGACCTCCTCCTGAAAGACAGACTCGTCAAAAAAGGCGGAACACAAATCAAGGATTCGACGCGAACCTTTCTCAAGACGCCTGGACTGGGCATAGACGAAGTAGACCAAAGCCTCCTAGGCGAACCCAAAAGAATCTACAAGTAGCCAACATCATGCCTTCGGAGGCAAAGAGCATCTCCGAAGGTCAATCACGCCTGCCGCAAGAGAAAAATCTTTAGGACGAGAACCCCGTTATCTAGCCCTCAGGTGAGAGTCATGGTTTCTCTAAGATCGCTGGCGCCTTCACTGACCAGAATCACCGTGGCCGGAGCCGTAGGCGCGGCGCTGCACATAGGCCAAGGCGACGCTGACCTCGTTGACGCTAAGGCAGTCGAGTTCTCAAGGGCCGTGCTGGCCCAGACAGATGTGGAAGGCGAGGTCATCGTGTGCGAGGGGCCGAAGGACAATGCGCCTGCTTTCGCGCGGAGGGAGAAGGTCGGCACAGGCAAGGGCCCCAGAGTCGAGTTCGTCGTAGACCCTGTGGACGGCACGACCGCCACTTCGAAAGGCAGGAAAGACGCCATATCCGCGTTGGCTTGTGCGCCTGCGGGCTGCTTCCAAGTGTTGCCAGATGACGGGTACTACTTCAAGGTTGCCACAGACCGCAACTCCTTGGGCAAGATCTCGCTTGAGATGTCAGTCGAAGGCATCGTGCGCACGGTGGCGCGCAGCAAGGGCATGCCTCTCGAAAACTTCACGGTGATTATGCTTGAACGCGATAGGCACAACGACATCCTCAAAACGGTCAGAAGCCTCGGAGTGAGGATCATACTAATCCCCGACGGCGACATTGCCGCCGCCGTGGCCACGTGTAGACCAGACTCGGGCGTGGACCTCCTCGTAGGGGCTGGAGCCGGACCTGAGGCTACGATAGCGGCTACTGCCGTGAAATGCCTCGGAGGCACTATGCTCGTGAACGTCTGGAAAGACAAGAAGGATGATCCGAAAAGGCTGGATAGGCTGAAGAAAGAAGGTGTGGACGTGGACAAGACATACAGTCAGGATGAACTCGCGAAAGGCAACGAACTCGTGTTCGCTGCGTCGGGCGTCACTAAAGGCGAACTCCTCGACGGCGTCCGCTTCATCCCAGACGGCGCCGTTGTAAACTCGATATGCATGAGGCTTCCAAGCGGGACGGTGGAGAAGTCGGAAACCACACTGCACTTCAAAGGTCACCCAGTCTACAAACGATTCTTGCCCTAGCGAAGCGACAACAGCCGAAGAAAGAACAACCACAGCGCGCGCAGGCGAATACTTAAAGGAGACCCTTTTTCTAGACTGTTTCAATTCAGGATAATGGCTATCAGATTGATTTTCTCTTCTTGGTTGAGTGCGCGCAAGGATCTAATCTAACAACATCTTCGTAGTTCTAGCGCGCGCTACAAAACAAAAACAACACACATCACCCGCGAAACTCGGAACCGCCAACCTTTTAAAGGCTCCAGCTTACGCAGAATTAGTGAAAAACCCGGTGTTCACCTGCGCTTGCCCGGAACATAGGAAAACCTGAACACCGGAACATTAGAACAAGGTAAGAAAAGTTGAGAAAAACAACAGATGAAAACAAGAGTGATGTCTTCACACGCTGGTTGAACGGAGACACCTACCGGCAAATATCGGAAGAGTCAGACATCGGCCTAGCCACGATAAGCAGGATCATCGATGATGTCAGAAAACTATCTCCAGACATCGACCAGCTGAGAAAGCTATACGTCAGGCTCAAAGAAAGTGGATTCACCATCTACGACGCTCTCAGAGCCTGCCAACTTCTAGAACACCTCAACAACTATGGAATAGGCATTAGTGAACTTCAACAATACATCAGCCTGTCCCAAAGAAGCCTATCCGATAAAAAGCTACAGGACAGTGTGATGACATACGCCGTCAGGCTCATGCAGCTCGAACAGAAAAACGGAAAACCATACAAAGAAGTGGTAGAGGGCTTCAACAGGATAGTTGAAGAGACAGAAAGAAGGAAGGCTGAGAATGCGGAACTGAAGCAACAGAACAGAGAACTTGAGAAGGAAGCCGAAAACAAGGCTGAAACAAACAGAGAACTCGATGAAGAGCGCGTCAAGATTTCAAATGAGCTTGAGCAAGTTTCAACGACACATGAACAACTACAAGACTTTGGACCTAGAAAGCTCCAGAAACTAGCCAAGTTCGCCCAAGACATTGAAACCCTAGACTTCAGCATCGAAGAAATCCAGAAACTTTCTATCCTGAAAAAGGAATTGATGAGGTTGGGCCTTGACCCCGACAATCTTGAGAAAGACGTCCTACTCATTAAGTCGTTAAGCGGACGAGCAACAGAACTCGAAAGCAAGGTGGAATCACTCGACAACACGAGAAATCAACTCTTGAAGACACACACGGCACTACTTGTAGCGCACACAATGCTGCAGACCAACGCGATAGGCATTCCATGCAAGAATTGCAGAGAAATTACCCACATGCCGTTGCCGACGAAGCAAGAATACAACGACGTTACTTCTCGTGGTGGGTTCATCCCGATCACCTGCCCCAAATGCGGAAGCAACCAGACTCTCAGCATGCCTGAAATTGCAGTGCAAGTCGCATGGGCTCTCCTTCCCTGAAACCCCTACGCACTAGACGTGGCAACTCAAACTCATCGATCGATCGAACCAAGCGCACACGAACCCCAGCCTCAGAAGCGCGTGCTCGACACCTCATAATATTATTGGTAGTTCTGAACCTATATGGGAGTAGCGCGCGCTTCTTAGTGTAGCCCGGTCTTGATCGATAACAACGTAGCTCGAAATCGAAATATCGAGAAGGCAATTCCTAGGCAACTGGGCAGGAAAGCTCCAATCACAGCAAGAAAATAGACGGGGAGAGTATTCTTCAACACATGGAGTGGTAGCCCGGGAGAGACCACTGCCCGAGCGAGACTGGAGAACAAAAGCATG
>CAYHAK010000029.1:1927-20914 GCA_964354625.1 uncultured Candidatus Bathyarchaeia archaeon | reverse complement strand
AAACCACGGAGGGTTTTACTAAATAGTTTGTAGCGGTCATTTGCGTTTTCGGAAGATTCTGTTTCCATTGTAGTCGCAGCGCGCGCTATCTGGTTCGTATTGGTCTTCGTCCTCTTCAACCATTACATTCAACCTTCAACATCCTGACTAGTTCCTTGCGCGCGCTAGCTTGAGAAATCTGGATAAAACTTCCGCGCGCGCGGATACCTATATGAGCACGTGGATCCCAAAGTGCCCTTCCTAGTCGCTGCGGCAACCATCCTGCCCTCGTTTCTGCTGATACTCGCGTTAGTAAGAGAACCGGAGAAAAGAGAAGAATAGCCCACGACTACGCGCTAAAGATACGGCGACCAGCAACCCTCTGTAGAAACATGCTCCTATTATGCGATTCAACGCCATCCAGAAGAACACAAGATTGACTCAGGTGAAACCACTTGATCAGAAATAGAGTGTTTTCGCGGCCGCGGCGAAGCAATAGCCATATTCATCCATAGCGAGGCTGAGGAGCGTACAGACTAGAATGGTGAAGGTGGATTTTTCATCAGAACCTCCTGTAATGGTCATCACGGGAGTCGGTCAGGTCCCTGCTCTTTCATCATCTGAAAAACGCGACTTCCATGAGCACAGCTAAGTGGGAATTGTGTCTACGCTTCTCCTGTTTTTAGCAAAGCACAGTATTAATTTTCGGTCTTTTATGGATACAACTTTTCCGATTAACATATTATTCAAGTGTAGCGCGCGCTTAGTCCTGGAGTCTTTCGACTGGATACGTGGCTATCTTCGATGGCGCTTGATTCTTTCCGTCTTTTGGGTTTTTCGGCGCCAGTCTTTCTTCCTCTGCGTCTCTATGAAAGGCCTGCCATGGCGATATTGAGACCCATCGTCTCCGCGGTACTGGCTTATGCTCCTGTAAAACGTCGCATAGTCAACCTGCTTCTGCTGCAATGCAGTAACGCTCTGGTTCAGCTGCCGCTTTCCTTCAGCACTGGCTGTCCCGTCAAACGCCGTAGAATAGGCCAAATAGGCCGCATGAAACAGAAAATCAGAGGAGTCATCAATCAGCAGCTTCTCAGGTGGAGCCGCTTCCTTGTTGCCTGATTCTTCGGTCATAGTCTTCCAGTCTTCTGCAACCAGCTAGAGTAGTACGCTTCCCCTTTTTATAGATAACCTCGCAGGAACAAGACATGCATATGCCTAGCCTAGCGCTCTCAATCGCTCGACCTCTTTCCGGATTGCCTCTTCCATCTTCTTCTGAGGGCGAACCGAGGAAAGGCATTCTGCCTTTCACAGGCGCTCGCTAGACGTTTCTGCTTCAGGCCTGCTTCCAGCCTCAGTCTTCTTAACAGATCACCCGTGCGCACCAAGCCACATCGACAGGGTCAAACGCGAAATCAACGATGTGCTTGACAACGAGCTTGAGAAAAGCGCGCGCTGCATGGAACTCGCCGACGGCAAAATCCCGAGCTGCTAATGCTCTAGGAACACGTGCAAAGCATCATTCTCTATTTTCCCCTTGCGCATCTGATTCTGAGGCGAGAAACTGCAAACCAGCTCTGTCAAGACCCTGGCTGTCGTGGTTGCCATATTCTTCTTTACAAGCAGCCTCTCAGACAGCTTCCTCACCGTCTACTACCACGAAGAACTGGGCATGAGCATACAGGAAATAGCGGAAATCCTGCTCATCACTTACCCACTCATAGGCCTCTTGCCGCTGTTTCTGCTGAAGAAAGTCAGAAATTTCGAGAGGATAATAAACTACAGCATATTCCTCACCATGATCTTCTGCACACTTCTGATATTCGTGCGGAACCCGATTGTGTTGGGCCTAGCTTGCGGGCTGAGCATAGCCACCTTCTGGCCGAGCTTCAACCTGCTACTTTTCCGACCAAGCGAGCCAAACGCAAGAGCCGGAACCATAAGCTTCTTCTCTTCGATAATCCCGACATTGACAGGAATTGTAGGCCCAGCGGCTGGCGGCTTCATAATTGGAAGCCTAGGATTTGAGACCTTGTTCATTGCGGCAGTCGTACTATACATCATTGCCTTCCGTCTCTCGCTACGGATAGATTTCAAGCCTGAATCATACAGGTTTTCAATCCCTAGGAACAGAGCTTTCGCCATTTTCTTCATGATTTTTGTCTTGCTGGGACTATCAGAGGCCTATTGCTTGCGTATCCACTGTTTGTGCTAAACGTTTCAAGAACCGTCCTCAACATGGGCGTGGTTCTTGCCCTCAGCGCAATTATGATTTCAGCAGTCACTTTCCTCGTGAACTACTCGGATATCAAGAAGACCCGCGTGAGCTTCGCCATAGTGGGCGTGGCCTTGCATGCCACGTGGTTCGCCGCACTCTCCTTCGTAACATCAACCTATCAGATCGTGGCCCTTTCACTTCTTGACGGAGTGGCCGCTGCCTTCAACGTATCCTGGTTTGCTCACTACGGCGATTCCTTCAGCAAAGAACACTACGCAAGCATTCTGGTCTTGATGGAAACAGGGCTCATGATCGGCAGAATAGCAAACCTCGCACCAACACTCGCCTTCATCCCAACCGCGAACTACGCAGGCTACTTCCGATGCTCAGCAATTGTGCTGCTTTTCCTAATCCCGTTCTACGCCATCTCAAAGAAGAAATGACAATGCATCCCACCACCAAAACCTTATCACCCAGTTCATTGCATCATGTCCCAAGGCGGGAATAACGTGAAAGCATGGGAAGCTGCGAAGAACGCCCTAGAATGCGTGTTAGGCGCAAAAAAGGGCGAAAACATAGCCATCTTCTGTGACTATGAGAAAACTGATATTGGTGACGCTTTCGCAGCAGGCGCCTTGAGGCTTGGGCTCAAAACGCGACTAGTGCCTTTGAAGCCTGATGCAAAGACATTCCGCACGGACGTGCCACAAGAACTTGTGGACATCCTGACCAAGTATCCGTCCGCCATCTACGTCAACTTGCTTCGCGGTGTCCGCGAGGAAACTCCATTCAGGATAAAACTGATAAAACTCGAAACCAAGGACCACAAGGCACGCTTAGGCCACTGCCCCGGCGTAACCATAGACATGCTTACCGAAGGCGCAATGGCACTAGCAGCTAGCGATCACAGAAAAATGCAAGACTTCGCAAACACCCTGATCAAGAAACTGAGCCACGCAGAAAAGCTTGAAATCACGAATCCCGCAGGCACACACCTCTCACTCAGCGCTCGTGGAAGACCTTTCTTCACGGACACGATCATCGATTGGGAAACGCTGAAGTGGATGAACCTGCCTACAGGTGAGGTCATACTGGCACCTGTTGAAGACTCGCTTGAAGGCATACTGATGTGTGACATGGCTATAGGTGGCATAGGCCCGCTAAAGACTCCGGTCAAGTTGGACGTTCATGAAGGCAAGGTACGTGACTCCTCATGTAAAGACAAAATGGTGCTCAAGCGAGTCCGAGACTCCTTGAATACCGACGAGGCGTCCGGTACAGTGGGTGAATTCGCGTTCGGAATTAACTCGAAGGCGAGGTTCGTGGACGAATTCCTTGAGGCTGAGAAAGTGCTGGGCACAGTTCACATAGCCTTCGGCGACAACTCCGACATGCCCAGTGGCAGAAACATGTCCAAGAACCACATGGACCTCCTCATGTCAAGACCCACCGTGAAAATCACCAACAAAGACAGATCAACCTTCAAAGTGCTTACCGACGGCGCCTTCCAAAAACTGTAACACACCGATCTTGAATGCTTAAATCACCGAATGCTGAACCTTACTGAAGGCTGAGAAACATGGCTGCGGAAAAGGAAGAGAAGCTACCCATATCCGATTTCTACAAGGTAATCGACTATGTCACAATTTTCAAGAGCGAGAAATGGTGGGAAGCCATGGTCGTCTTTGAATCCTATGGAAAGCGCCAAATCGGCATGTATCTCTGGCAGAAAAGAAAGGACAAACAGGAAACGGAAGGCAAGCAAGAAACAGAAGCCAAATGGAAACGCAAGCACAAATTCAACGTGAGAAACCTAGAAGAATGGAATAAGCTCAAGAATGCCATAGAGCAGTTGGCGCCAAAGCTCGCCGCAAAATAGTCACTTGTTCTTGTTCCGTATTTGAGATCCGTATTCGGGATTAGAATCCAGAATTGAATAGTCTTATTAGCCCACTCCACAACAAAAACACAGAAGGGAACACTATGGCAACCGAACAAGAAGTACAACCAAGCGTACCAGCCGCAGAAGAGGCCTGCGAAGAGAACGTTCAGCAGGAAGCTGAACAAGAATACTCGGCAGCACAGGAAACAATTGAACACCCTCAAGAGACGAAAACGAGAAGCAGAAACGATGAAGACAGGAGCAGAAGCGGTTTCATTCACGGACTTTCGGTGGGCCTTGGCCTCGGATGCATAGGAGCCTTCGCAATGACGTGGATCTCATTGTTCTTCACGCCACAAATGCCCTCATCAATAACCTACGAGACACTGCTTTCAGTATTCATATATCCGCTCATCTACATGCTTGCAGTTGGACTGATCGCGCTGACCGCAGGCGTCGTTCGGCAATACTACTCAATGAGAAAGTAGTCAGACCATAGCGCGCCGATCTATCTCATTCCTAAACAATTTTAATAACCTAAATCGTCCCAACTATAGCTGTGAAGCGTATGCCTTGCTCATTCAAGACAGCCTTGGAGGGACTGACTCGGGAAAAAGCGGCAGGACCTTCCCCAACATTTTCAGTCTTTGACCTCTTTTCCGCAATCGAGACTGTAGGCACAAGACCTATCGGCAGAAACAAACTGGCCGAGGAATTGGATGTCGGAGATGGCGTTGTGCGCACGATACTGAGGCGGCTTACAGATGCGGAGCTGATTGAAACGTCCAAGGCTGGCTGTTCGCTTACAGATAAAGGCATGGGGCTTTGGAAAGAATGCTCGAGGGTTCTCCGGAAGGCTCGAATCACGAAAAACGAGTTATCGCCGACTGAGCACAGCTTCGGTGTCCTGATAAAGAATGGCGGAAGCAAAGTCAAGTCAGGCATCGAACAAAGGGACGCTGCCATACTGATAGGAACAAAGAGCGTAACCACCATCGTATTCAGGAACAGACGACTGATCATCCCATCCGTCAGCGAAAACATAGCCGAGGATTTTCCGAACGCCGCAGGACAAATAGTCAGACTCTTCGGGCCTGAGGAGAACGATGCAATAGTGATCAGTAGCGCCGAGAACAGCAAGAAGGCTGAATACGGCGCGTTGGCAGCCGCATGGACGCTCCTAGATTAGGTTCATGGACTCAACATGCCTCGGCGCTAGTATGTGTATTTCTCCCCACCCATCAGAACTCGTTCGATTGCAGTGTTGAGGTTTATTATGCCTTCGTTTGTTTTGGCCGAAACTGGGATTAATGGAAACTTTAGCCCGAGTTGTTGGATTGCGCGGGCCATGCTTCGGCTGAGCAGGCGCTTAGTACCTTCAAGCTTCTGGTCGATCGAATCTTCTAAAGCTGTCTGGCTGGCCGACCAGTCGACGATTCTCTTGATCTCCTCTTCTGGGAGCAAGTCGCATTTTGACAGTACGTGTATTTGGGGTATGACGAAGCGGTTGTGGACGGCGGTGGCGAGGAACATGTTTGAAACGTAGTTCTGAGGGTTGACTGAGAATACTGCGTCGAACAAGTAGACTAGGCCTTTAGGTTCCTTCGTGAGCTCATTGGCAATATAAGGCCCGCTTGCTCTGAAGGCAAAAAGCTCCATCTGTCCTGAAGAGTCCACCAACACAATGTCCGACCTCAGCTCCTCAACATCTCTGGAGACACGCTCAATCTCATCTGCAATCAAGTCTGCAGCCATTACAAGTGCACCATTAGGACCCAACGTGTATTTCTGCATCAGGTCTTCAACGCTTACATAGTTGCGGATGTCCACGTCAGGCGAATAGGGCAATGTCAGCGCTCCTGGATCAAGATTTACGAGAGAGACATTTTGTCTGGCCATTTGAAGCCATTCGCCGAAGGCCGCTGTCAGCTTGGATTTGCCAGACCCTGCAGTTCCAATAATAAACAATACAAGCATGTTCAAGCCGCCCCGTCACTCGTGTGAAAATACCACGTTCATGTATCACGTGCTCTTGAAGTAAAAACCCTTTCTGTTTAGGAAGGAATCTCGGGTGGTTGTGGTGCTTGGATTTCCTGCTGAGCCTTTCTCGAGATTATGGTTATGGCCACTCCTGCGGCGACAAGAACGATGATCAGGCCAAGCAGTATGACGAAGAACGTGGACAGTATGGTCACGGTCTCGGCTGGGCTGTCTGCCCCTGCATAGGAGCCGTCGCCAGACCAGCTTGCGCGAACATACTCGACGCCGCCAGCCTCCGGAACCCAAGCATACGTGAACCGCCCGTCAGAATCCGTGGTAACCGTGGCCAGACCGGCCCACGACAAACCGTTTACCTTGACGTAGATTGTGATGGCCTTGTTCTGCAAGGCCGGGGAAAGCTGTCCTGAGACTATTGCGATGCTTCCTTGTACCAAAGAAGAGGGTGTCACGCTTAATGATATGGAGGAAGTCGAGAGGGTGCTGAGGCTTGCCCGGCTAATGGCCTTTATGAACCACAAATAAAGAGCGAAAAACAGTTTTAAGGCTCAATCAGCCGTCAAATCCAAGATTCACTCAGAATTCTCTCTGATTCACTTATTGCTCCGTTTCCTGAGGCACAGTATAGCCACCGTCTTTCTCCACCAGTTTCGAAAGCTGAGAAGCCGCATTGTCTAGACAGCTTCGTGCGGTCTTTGCGTTTCCCGAGGTTGTCGAGAAGTGCAGTTCTATCCGCGGCCTCTGCATTTCGCTTCCCAAGTGTGACTTGACATAAACGTGCGACTTCACGTAGACAGTGGGGTTGTCCTGCATGACACCATCAATCATGGGAGCCAGAGCCGACTCCACGATGCCATCAACGTATATGCTTTTTTCAAAAAAACCGATCGTTCCAGCCTCTTTCTTAAGCAGTGGCACAACCGAATTTTCAAAAATCATCTCCATTTCGGGAGGAACACCTGGAAGCACGACGAGAAACGTTTTCTTCACGCTTATTAGCGCACCTGGTGCTGTTCCCGCTGAATTCGGTAGCGGCCTAGCGCCCTCTGGCAGTGTGGCCATCTTAATCCTTGCTGGCGTCAAGTCTTTTTTCTCTATTCTCTTGTTGAAATGTGCCTCGTATTTTCTCCTAACCATTGCCAGGGCTTTCTCGTTGACTTTCAGTTTCAGGTTGAGGGCCTTGGCGATGCCGGCGAGGGTTTTGTCGTCGAAGGTTGGGCCTAAACCTCCTGTAGTTATTATGAATCGAGGCTTTCGATCCAAGGCTTCCTGCACGACGGTTGCGATCTCGCCTATGTCGTCCCCCGCTATGGTTATCCGTTTGATAAGCATTCCCAGCGAAGTTGCGCGGCCTGCGAGCCAATGCGCATTCGTGTTCAGCGTCTTGCCTATCAGCAACTCGTTGCCTAAGCAAAGGATCTCCATTTCCCTTTTCATTAATACATCCGTTCCAAGCATTGGTTCACAAAACTGACCCTTTATGCTGTTTGCTGTCTTTCCGCTTTAAAAAGCTGCGTGCCGCGGCTACTTCTTCTTGCTGAGCCACCATCTTAGGTATTCTTTCTTTCGGTTCTGCTGTTCTTCTTCCTTTGTTTCCGTGTTCGGCCTGAGTTTCTCTCTAAGCTCCATGAGCTCTTGCTGCGTTACTGACAGGCCACAGCTTTTGCATACATAATGCTTCGTTTCTATAATGTAATGCATTTCGCCGCCACATTCTGGGCAGTATGTCATCATGGTCACTTTTTCTGCCCTTTAGAAGTGAGAATGCTTTGAGAAATAGCTTTCGCTTCCACGCCTTAGAATGATCTCTTTCGAAGTGGATAGAGTGTCTTCCGTGCAGCAGGCCACTACAGCTTTCCCTTCACCTGGATTCCGCGGAGTGCTGCTAGGTAGGATGCAGCGCCGACTATTGCGAAGGGAATGCTTGTGAGAAGGAGGCTTAACAGGAAAATAGGTTGGATGGGATTTCCGGCAAAGGCGTACTGACGCATGGCCTCGGCTGCGAGGCTGAGCGGATTCACAGATACGACACTGACCAAGAACGCTGGAAGGTAAATCCTGATAGTGTCTATGGGGTAGAATACTGTGCTGAAGGTTACGAGCAAGACTTGTACGACCTGCTGATATGCAAAGAAATACTCTCCGTGGGTTGATGCCAATGCTGCAAGTGTGGCTGAGATGCCTGCAAGCCCCATGGCCAGAACGAACAGGAACGGCAAGAGAATAAGTGTGTTCCAGATCGCTTGTGCTGGAAGAACAATTAGTGCAATAAGCAGCAATGATGAAGAATACACGATTGCAGCGAGCCCTCCAGCGAGCAAGTAGGCGATCACAATTCCGTGGATACTGATGGGTAAGGACAAGTAATACTGGATTACGCCTTCACGGATGGCTAGCCAAATGCGCCGTCCAGTGTCTAAGGCAGCGGCGAAAAGCCCCATAACCACAACGCCAGGGACGAAGAAGCTGAAGTAGTTGAACGTCATCAGTCTGTTGTACACTAAGGCGACGACAAGCATGTCTGAAAGATGCAAGCTCAGGAGGACTGCCATAAGCCATTTCGTCCTGAAAAAGTATGAAAAGTCGTTGCGGGCTAGTTGCAGGATGCGATGAAGCTCTGTCATCCGCTTTTCACACCTTCGACTAGACGTTGAAGGAGAAACGCTCCCAATCCAAGAGTGCTCACTGCAAGAGCGGTAAGCACAGCAACTGCGTATGTCGGGTAGAGAAGTATGCTAGGATTGAACCCTAGCAAGAAGCGAACTAGGTCAGCACCGTAGGTCAGAGGACTGAGGGCTGCCACTGAGGCGTAGCCAGGCGGCAGAAAATTGAGGGGATAGAGCACGGTGCTGAAGCGGATTATGACTGTGCTTAGACCTGTTACGATGGCCGAATACATGTCGCTTGATTTGAACGCTATGAAAGACAGACCCAGCATTAGTCCTGCCACGCCAAAGCCCAGACAGAACAGCGCAGCTATCGCGGCAACCACAGAAACGGCCGTCAAGTTTCCGAGCAAAGACAAGGTGAGGGCCATCGGAACCGTAAGCATTATTGCCAGTTCGGCTCCCCCCTGCAGAGTTATGGCGAGAAACAGCTTTGATCGTGAGATCGGAAGGCTGAGAAGGTATGGCAGTCGTCCTTCATGAGCATGCTCCACAAAGCTTCGTCCTGCATGAGAGCCGATGTCGAAAGTCATCATGACCACGAAGCCTACCGCATAGAACTGCTGATAGTTGCCTATGGCTTGTGCTTTCACAAGTTGTGATATTATGGCTCCGTATATGAAGAGCTGCATTGTGAAGGTGAACCATTCCAGCAGTATCCATACAGGCGGCTTAAGCTCCGGTTTCAGGTCGAACCAAACCAAGCGAATGACTCTACGCATTGTCGCTTGTCTCCAGTTTCTTGCCTGTGAAACTCAAGAAAACGTCGTCCAAGGAAGGCTCCGTCACCCTGACTGAGGAAACACGGACTTTTCTTTCATAGCACAAGCTTGTCATCTTTGGAACCCAAGCTTCACCGATTGAAACGTAGGCCTTGTACCTGTTTTTGTCCAAAGGCATCAGCTTCACGGTGCCCGGAATCTTGCCGAGCGCGTCTAGGATTTCCGTGTTGTCTTCTGCCCGTTCCAGCTCCAGTTCGACTATGTCTCCGCCTGTGATTTTGTCCTTCAGGTTCTGAACGGTATCGCAGACAACGCTTTTTCCTTGATCGAGAATCGTTACCCTGTCGGCTAGGTATTCTGCTTCGCGAACTTCATTCGTGGCAACCAAGATTGTTGAGCCTTTCTCTCTTAGTTTGAGTATTTGCTCCCAGATTGTGCGTTTGCCCCGTAGGTCCACTTGGCTGCTTGGCTCGTCGAAGATGGCGAATTTGGGGCGTTGAATAAGGAGTTTGGCTACTTCAAGCCGCTTGGCTTGGCCGCCTGACAGGTGCATGAACAACTTGTTGCGGGCATCCCAGAGCTCCAGTTCCTTCAGAACGGGCTCTATCAGAGCTTTGCGCTCGCTCTTCTTGATGCCGCACATAGCCGCATGAAACTGCAGAATCTCCGCTGGCTTGTGTCGCCAGAAACCTCTTGCATCTTGAAAGGATATGCCCAGTATCTGACGAACTCTCGTCGGTTGTTTGATCACGTCCAGACCCATGACTTTCGCACTGCCTGAGGTGGGCTTGAGAACGGTGGCAAGAGTCAGCAGAAGCGTTGTTTTTCCGGAGCCGTTTGGGCCTAGTAGAACCATGATTTCTTCTGGGTCAACCGTGAAGTCGAGGCCTTTAAGCGCATATGCTTTACCGTATCGTTTGACCAAGCCTTGGGTTTCGACAGCATACATGAGGGTGGATTTCCTTCTGACAAATTGTCTCTAAGGGATGCAGTAACGACCTATAAAAACAATATGCACTCTTCCCTGCCACGGGTCTGGAAGCAATCACGTTATGAAATTCACTAGTCCTGCATCCCTTGCCAACTGAACGGCCTTCTCGATCTCATCTTTCCTCAGTTCTCTATGGAGCTGAGGGTCCTCGTGAGCCCGCCACTCTGGTCTGTACTGAAACATGATGTTAACGCGGGTTTCCCTTCCTAGGTTGTTCGCGATCCAGCTCAAGATAGGCCTTGTGCAGCATTCGAGGTGGTTGGGCAAAACTAGTATGCGGATTATTAGCTCGCCGTGTTCTTCCGCTCTTAGGTGGTTGTGCGTGCATACCTCCCAGTAGTTGGGCGCATCTGAAATTCCTGAACCGCAAGCGTCAGGGCCGTACTTGAAGTCGAGCAGATAAACGTCAGCGAATCCTGCCAGCAACCTAGCTGTCTCTGGACTATAGTAGCTGTTCGAATTCCAGACGATAGGCACGTTCACGTTTGTATGCTTGAACACTAGAAGCCATTGTTGAAGCCACGGTGTGGGTTCGCCGCCAACGAGGTTGACGTTCCTGCATCCGCCTGCGCGCAACTTCTCAACTTGCTTGGCCAGTTCTTCTGGCCTGTAGACCTTCCCTCTTTCTATCCATTGCGAGATCGTCCAGTTCTGACAATGCTCACATTTCATTGTACAGCCCATAGTGAAAATCGTTCCAGAAGGCACAAGCTCAGGCTCCTCCCCTACATGATCAAAAATGGTTGACACCACAATCCTGTCGCCACATCTACAGTAACCCAGCTCATTCACAACTCGGTCAACACCACATCTACGCACGCAAAGATGGCAGTCAGCCAGAACTCTTGTGGCGATCTCGATCTTCAAATCCAAGTAGGACAGACGGGGATTAGGTGACTCGTCCATGCTTCGTCCTGTGCCGTCAGTGTCTTTCTGTGTGCTGTGAAAATCTTCGGTGAGCTCGTCGTGTTTGTGCCAGAGCTGTTCGGTGGAATCGGTTTTGTTGAAGTCTGCAGGCATTTTTCTTGCGATTTGGAATTTCGCTGGCCTTTCATTCTTCATCACGAAGAAATATCGGCTCAGGCTTTTCGCAACCATCTTGTCGTTCAGCACCGATTGCGCGTCTGGACGGAGAAGCCTCCACATCGCTGTTCAATCTCGTGCTGCGCTAATCGATTGTCAGAACAGGGCATAAGGAAAACTGTGCCCGCCTGGGTGCAGCTTGCCCTTGATTGGGATTTCCGTTCCGCACACTGGACAGCGCATATCTTTGACCAAGTTCCATCTTACGATTTCGAAGGCGTATCGCTTGATCACTAGTTCATTGCAGTTCGGGCAATACGTGCTTTCGCTCGGGTGGCCAGGCACATTGCCGATATAGACGTAGTTGAGCCCGACCTCTTTCGAAGTGACATATGCCTTTTCCAGCGTCTCAAGAGGCGTTGCTGGCGTCGTTGTCATCTTGTAGTCTGGGTGGAAACGCAGTAAGTGCAGTGGCGTGTCTTTGCCAAGGACATCTCTAGTCCATGCCGCCAGATCCCTTATTCTCTCGATCGAGTCCCCTATCTTGGGCACGATTAGGTTTGTGATTTCTATGTGGATGCTGTTCCTTTTCATTTCCTTCAGAGCCTCGAAAATCGGCACTACTGAAGGAACTGAGGAGAAGGTCTTGTAGAACTCCGGGTCCGCGCCGCCTTTGAAGTCAACAGTGGCAGCATCCAGATGGGCCGCCATTGCCTTCACAGCTTCAGGCGCCATGTACCCGTTGGTCACGAAAGTATTGAAGAAACCAACTTGATGCGCAAGTTTGGCCGTGTCATGGGCATATTCGAGGAATACCGTTGGTTCGGTATATGTGTAGCTTATGCCTTGACAGGAGTTGGCGCTGGCAGCCTTGACGACTTCTCCAGGCGGAAAGTCTTTTCCTGCTATCGTCTTGCCTTGACTTATCATCCAGTTGTCGCAAAACTGGCAACGGAAGTTACAGCCCATCGTGGCGATTGACATCACCAGTGCGCCGGGGTTGAAATGAGAGAGCGGTTTCTTCTCGATCGGGTCAATCGATGCCGAGATGGCCTTGCCATAAACTAGTGAAAACAGTGTTCCGCCCTCGTTCTTCCTGACCATGCAGAACCCTGTTCCACCGTCGTTTATGAGGCATCGCCTGGCGCACAGGTTGCAGCCAACCTTCTTGTTCTCCATCTTCGTGTACAGCATGGCCTCATGCAGTGGCATGTATGAATACACCAATGAATCCTCTAGGATTCCTTGTGTTATATTGTTTGCTTGTTTGTCGCCGGATCCGGGTTTTCTTTTATCTCGAATACGAAGGGTTGGGCGTTGGTCTTTGTGTCCAGCTCTGTATCCAACAGGCCTTCGAGAAAGCCTGCCCAGATTTCCGCCTCGCTTATGAAGGGCAGCTTTATCAGCAGGTACTTGTCTTTCAAGTAACAGTCACCGAACCCCTGTACTCGGAGGCGTTTGAAAACGTCTGGCCACTTCTGACGATCTGTTGTGTGAACGTCGATGGTGGTTTCAATTGAGACTCTGATGGCCTCGCCCATCTTTCTGCCGATTTCTCGCCATTTATCCTTGGGCGTGTTTTGGATGAGGATGTTGATTAGCTCTGCGTTCACGAAGGCTATCCGGCTTATGCCACAGTAGTACTCGCCTGGGAAGCGCCAGTCATATACCATCATGCTTCGGTAAACGTCAAGCATCTTGGAGATAAGCGGCTTGATGCCAGGCTCCTTTCCCTCTCTAATCAAGGAATCTATGTATTCTCTTTCCTCTTTCTCCAAGATTATTGTCGTTCTCTTGGCTGATTCATCGCCCTTCTTCATGAGTTCTTCGAGTTTCTTCTCTTTTTCCTCTTGCATACCGAGTATATCTGCCGGCATATTTTATATGCTTTTCTGACGCCCATTCACGACCGAACACCTTTTTAGCGTCAACGATGAATGGTCTAGGTTGCCAATGACGAAGTTACTGGTCTGAAAAAGTGATGAACCCTAGGGTATCTGAGGCAAAGAGATCTCACAAATCTCCACTAAGAAACAATCTTCTTTCTCATCAGGAACAGGAGGAAAACCACGCCGACTATGAGTGCGGTGAACCCGATGCCCATTGAAAGGAAGTATTCCATATCCAGCACATGCACCAAAGTGTAGACTAGGTAGGTTGGGCCTGCGAAAATCAGTAAGGCTGCGAAAATGATCATGATGGTTCTGCTCATCGTCCTGTCTTCGGTCATATGTCCACGTTCCAGTAGTGATGTAGATTCGGCGTTTTCTCTTATAACCCTTCCTTTATCTCGTCGCCTAGGGCTTTCATCAGGAATTTGAAGACAGCAAACCCTGCACCTCGGTCTGCTTGGAAACCGCTTGTCGGACCCAGCAGGCTTACTCCTTCCATTCCGCGTTCTTTTGCAAGCGCAAGCAGCAAGCCAGTCGCGCCGACGATTCTGGCCTTGCTGTAAATCACGGCACCCTTCTCCATGAACTCCAATGCCAGTCTAGCTGAGGTGGCGGCCACGTAGACCTGCTTCTTCTCCTCTGTTATCGGCACCCCGCCCAGCGTTACGATGAAGCCACAATCATTCCTTTCGGCAAAATCCAAAACCTCGTCGCATAGTCTGTAGTGAGATACGACGTCATCGAAGGAAGGCTGAGTGTCCCCGCCCATTATTATGAAGTCGTTCTTCTTCATTGGCGCTGAAAAGAACTCGTAGCGTGGCAGACGACAAATCCCCTTCGAGTTCGCCGTAACGTAGTCTGGAAAAAAGGGCGAAAACAACTCGGCAAGGGGCTTCGCTCCACAGAACTTGACCATCAAGTGAGCCGCGATCTTGCCGACGTTTCCGAAGCCTGGAAGGCCCTGCACAAGAATAGGTTTCTTCAGCGATACCTTTGAGACTTGGTGAAGATAGGGCTTGTCCATCCGGTCGGCTCCTAGCTCGATAATGTGCGTGGGATACTAAAACGTTTTTGCGATGAGAATGCCAACATATGCTGGGTTTGTATTAGCGCGCGCTACTGCCCACGCTATTCAAGTCGCTTGAAGGCTTCCTTCACTATTGTCGGCAAATTATACTTGAGAAATTTCCTTGCACTCTTAGGCGGGTTCAGTTCGACCAGGCCGTGTAGGACCCCTTCTACTAGCACGAAGCCCTCATTTGTGGCGTAAAGCGGGTGGAGCAAATCATCAATCAGATAGTTCAACTCCCCTTTTGAGTAAGGCGTATGCTTGCTGTTTTCCCCTATTTTTGGTTTCTTCCTCTTCGCCATTTATCCGCTTCCCGTGTTGGTGATTGCGTTATCGAATGCCAACCCCCCCGCCAGTGGCGCCCTTCTGTACCGCGAATTGTCTTATACCTTCGCTCAAGAGCGCAACGCAAGCCGTGAGCTTATACTCCTGCAGTGGCAAAAAGGCGAAATCTTTGGCGCAGGCATTCGGCGAGGGCTTCACCGAAAAATCTTTGACGTTGGTTTCGCACCAGGAACTCAGTCTGTCTGCTACTCTTGCCACAATGGGCAGTGGTAGGGTGTTCACGTAGTCCTGCGACTCGAGCGTCCAAAACAATGCACTCGCCGGCGTCAACAGATGCTCCAACTGAGTCTTCTCTCGTTCGAGCTTCCCCAACTCCATCTTTGACGCCTGAATCGTCTGCTGAACAGCGGTATCAATTTTGCCGAGAGAGATTGCGACCAGCTCGTTGAAGGTTCTCGTGCGGTTTTCGACGGCCAAGGCTTCTTTCTGAGCGACGTCACCGATCGCTCGGCTCGAAGCAGTCCTTGCCTCCTCGATGATCTTCAAGGTAACCGTCTCAGTCGTGCGCAGTTCGTTCTTCACAGTTGATGAGGCCTCGTTTAACGCCGTAAGCTCCTCCCTCTTGGTCTCCACTCTATCGCTCAGACAGACTAGAGTCTTCGCACCTTCTAACGCCTGCAACAAACGCGCCATCGTCAATGGCGGATCGTTTCTGATCCCTAAAAGTTGTATTCCTGCCAAAAGACCTTCCAGATCCGACGTTGTGAAACCGGCTTTGAATAACGCGCCAACTATACTAAGGGCTTCTTTGAAGAATTCGCTCTCTGCTTTTACGCTGTCAAGCCTGTTCTGCTCCGATTTAACGCACTCTTTGATCTTGTCTTTCTTTTCGTTAAGACAGACAACATCCCGTTTTAGGCTGGCTCTCAAATCTTTGAGGGCTCGGGTTTCCTTCAACAATCGCCGACGTCGGTCTGCTCGCTTGACGTCGGCCCAGAGTGCAGGTCCTTCCCTGACCTCAACACATTTTATTCTCCTAAGAATCTCAGGGGTGTACCCCATTGCGTTCAAATCGTCGATCTCTTTCTGAAGACAGAGTCGCTTCTCTTTCTGTTCATTGTTTTGACGAGCCAGTCTCTCGGACTCTGCCTTCCCCTTTAGAATATCCTCGGAAACCTTTTCCAAAGTATTTTGAAGATCTTTGACGTCGCTTTTTGTCCGAACTAACTCTGCGCCCGCTTCAAGGATACGCGCGCGTTTGTCATCAATTGCCTTGCCTACTTCGTCCAAGAACAGCCTGATTGCCTCGTAAATTTGGCTTTGGCTCCGATATTTTTCTCTGATTTCCAGCAGACTCGCGTTTCTTCTCATTTCATCAAGTATCTCAGTCACTATTTTCAATTCTGTACCCCCTGTTAACACGTGGTACACACTTGTGGCGAACCAGAGAGAATTTAGAAAGAATCTGGAAGGAAAACAGAGGATTTCGAGACGAAAATCGTCGAGACAACGGTTTGTCCGACCTGTTGTCAGAGACGCATCTGCGATTCATTTCCAAACCTCTGGCAATTGACGAAACGTCACTTGTCATACGAGTTGTGGCAGCCATCAGCCAATCGTCCTGTATCCGCAGTATCGACATGTCCGCACCTTTCTACGCCCACCGCGCAACCCCAACTTCAGTTCGCCCGAAAGGGACATGTTCCGCCCGCACCTTGGACATTTTTTCTTCATTCTCTCTAACCCAGTCTCTGATTTGTGAAGCAAGTCTTATAGCGGTTCTTTCACAATCTGAGTATTGTGAGAGACCATGAGTCACATATGGATCAAGTACAGGCATTCCGAACGTGATACTGACTCTCTTATTCCACCAGAAGTATGCATTCTGCGGGCTCTTCTGAAGGAAGGAAAGTGTTCCCAAGGCAAACTTATCAGGCAATATCGCATTCGTCCTCAGCAAGTCAGCCGTGCCATCCCAAGACTTCGAAAAAGACGTTTGATACAGCAAGACGAACTCGGACTAACCAGAAAAGGAGAAGAGTTTGCACATGAGCTGGCGAACTATTTCTCAATTTCCAGAAAGAAGACAGAGTGTGTTGGACCCATCATCCCCTTAGCTAATGGCCAAGTAGGCAGCAGAATCATAAATGTGGGAGGCGGAGTGGCTGAAATTGGTAGATTTGTCGGTGTCAAATTCTATCACACTCATTTTCCTTTTATGGCCAGTATGCTTGTTCCACCTGGAGACACACTTTTCGCCCGATCCGTGAAAGGAACACCTTTCTTATGGATCGAAAGCGTGACTAGTGCGGACTAAGAGGACGTTGTATAGACTTAATCGAACGGAATTGTCCAGTCAGCCAATCAAATATAGCGCGCGCTTTGTCAGAAGTATTCTCTTCAACTAGAAACCTTTAATTCTCATAACCTGGAAATATAGCGAGGTCAGTCTCTCCAGTGCGCAATCAGCTGAAAGCGAGACCAACCCGATGTAGCGGGGTGGGGTAGCCAGGATTAAACCGCTATGTGGCGGCGGGGTAGACCTTAAATACGCGTACTCGCACTGTAACTATCGAGAGCAAATGAGCGGGCACAGGCTTCTGTTTGAACGCATACTGGATCTGGATGACGCATGGAACGTAAGCTCTTATGACAGCGTCAACAGGTGGATCAAAGCCGTCAGGCGGCGAGGAGACAGATACTCAACCAAACTTGCCTATCTCAAGTGGATGTCCTATTTTCTGCGCTTCGCGAACCTGAGTGCAGACGAGGACGCTGAACTTGGACAAAGGCTCACTGCCCTGGAGCGCAAGGAAGAGTTGATTGTCAAGATCCGACGAGGACTCACACCAGACGGATTGCTTCAATTGTCGAACGACAGCGTTTCCGAAAAGGTCCAAGCCTTCTGCGACAGGTATAATGAAACGGGAAAGGCAAGAACAGCACACTTGGCCCTGAACTACCTGAGAAGCTTCTTCAAACACAACGGCGTTGAAAAACTGAAAGCAGAAGACTACAATTGGCGAAAAAGCAAAAGAATGGAATACGTTCCAACAAAAGAAGAAATCTACCGAATTGCCGACCATTGCGATGCAAGAGCAAGAGCCATAATCCTGTGCGCTTTCCAAAGCGGGCTCCGCAACTCCGCCATCAGAGCAATTTGCCACCGAGACATCAAAGAACAGCTGGAGACTGGAAAGACACCCATAAGAATCTATGTAAACTCAGAGTTCAGGCAAAGAATACCCCAAGCATGTAAAGAGGACGCTGAATACTACACTTTCTTCGGAAAAGAAGCAACTCGAGCCTTGAAAGATTACGTGGAATGGAGAGTAAATGAGCAGGGCAAGATAGGCGAGGATGAACCCCTTTTCACACCATACGAAGCATTCTCACAGCCAAAATCACGCAACGGTGCGCTTTCCGAAGACAGCCTGCAACGTCTGATAAAAAGAGCTGCAAGAAGGGCTAGAATAAGAGATTGGCGCCACATTCGCTTTCATAGCATTCGCAAAAGCTTCAGGGCAGTACTCGACGCAGGATATGCTGACGGAGGACAGATGGCTGAGGACGACAAAGAGTACTTGATGGGCCACACACTTTCAAGTTCAAAGGAGCCATATCACAATGCAAACGCCGACGTCCTAGAAGAAAGATACATGAAGCTGAATTGGAGCCCAACGTCCCAGGTGACAAAGGAAACAAAACTCGAGATGATAAAAGCCTTCGCTAAGTCCCTAGGCATAGCTGAACTTGAAGTGAAAATCCAGAAGCTGCGGAACAGGCAACCAGAAATGGATGAGATGGACGCTATTGGAAAAGTCATGAGAGAGGAGCTAGGCATCAAACCAATAGAAACCAAGATAGTCAAGTACAAAAGAGAGGAAAAAGACGGCGAAAACCACAAGAAGTATGAGAGCAAGATCATCGATGAAAAAGATCTTCTATCCCACATTGATGGCGGATGGGAAATAATCAAAGAGATGAAAAACGGAAAACTAGCAGTAAGACGAGAGCTAACGCAGTGACAAGTCATGGTTGGCGCGCGATCGATCGCTCATCCGCTAGCGAAGTGTGTTGGGGTGCGCGAACTCGTGGAACTCGCCTTCAAAAGCCATTCAACCGATCGATCGCGCGAAATCATGACTATTTTTGAGCAAAACTTCAAGAAGTAACTAGCTGTTTTTGGTGGCAAAGGGCATGATGGGGAAGGTGCTTTTAACGTCTGAAAAGTCTAGACGAACCCTATATAATACCGCTATCGC
>CAYHAK010000029.1:0-1827 GCA_964354625.1 uncultured Candidatus Bathyarchaeia archaeon | reverse complement strand
TAATACCGCTATCGCGATACCAGGCACAGCCGATGGGAAGGCTCAAGTCGTTAAATCTATTATAAAAGTTAAATTGCGCGCGCTAGCCGGAAGCTGCTTTCGAAGACATGTTAACAGCATCTGTTAACAGCGCGATCCATCGGACTCAACTTTGATATGAAGTCAAATCAGAATTCGGAATTGGCAATCGCGCGCGCGAACTACGCAGAAGAACTGAAGAAGGAGCTCAAGGCAGTCGAAGAGAAAATCAAAGAAATGCAGAGTTAAGTATAGCTAGCTAAGTCTTACTCTGTTTTTCCCCAACCTATTTTGTTCCAGATTCTAGCGCGCGCTATACCTCAAACAACTCTTGGGCCACGTGACAATAGAAAACACGTTGATCTACATATCGCTTGAGCAGTCGCTTTACGGCATGAACGAGAACGCAGAGTTTCACGTCAAGGCTGCAACGACACTAGAAGAAGCACGTGAGCTGCTTAAACAGGGATTCGATTTCGTAACCGACATGGACGGCTCAAAGCTTTTCAGGAAGAGGCAATGACGAGAGAGATTCAAAATACAGAAAACATGCACATAAAAGGTTATTTCGGCAGCAAGTGGCGAAGTCTCCAATAACACAGTCCCCTCTTTTTCTCAGAGCCAGAAATCCAAGCGCGTTTAATTGACTAAGCGTCACTGTCCTGGCTGTGGCGCTCCATTGCCTGTAGGCGGAAACCGTCCGGCTTCTCGGTGCCGCACATGCAACGCCCTAAGGCTTAGACGAGTAAACGTAGCGGTTGGCTCTAGCGCGCGCGGCAAATCCAGATGTATCCCACGTGAAGGTCACGATTGCGGAACTTCCGCTTGTTAGGGTGAGTGTCTGCGTTGCGATGGCAGATGCGTTGGCGTAGACTGTGAGGTTGAAGGTTTCAGTTGGGTATCCCTGATTTTTGGCAGTGACGGTGATGCTCATGCTGTATCCTTGGCCTGTCACGTTCTTGGACAGTGCAGAATCTGTGACGGCTACATCTCGTGGCATAAGCTCGAATGTTGTGGTGTTTGTGGCTGGCGTGCCTTTGTAGCTTGAGCTGACGTACACTGTGTAGGTTCCTGTTTTCGCCTGTAGGGGCAGTCTGAGCGTCAGATTGTATTCTCCGTTTGTGTCTGTTTGCGGGGTTCTCGTGACTACTGTTGTCCCGTACGGGTCTTTGACCTCTAGGGCTACTAGCCAGTCTTGGACGGGTGAGCCGTCATATGTTAGGCTTCCATAGACGTTGATGTCTTCTGTCACTATATAGGAAGACTTGGATGTGAAGACTGCTAGAGTTAGGGTCGATGAGTATGCGCTTAGGATTGGTCCCGTGACCATTACTGTAAAAAGAATGGCGGTGAGTAAGAGTTTGGAATTTTTCAATGGTTTCACGGTTCCGTGATCTCGAGGGTTGCTGAAGTTTCTGGACAGTGTGGAAATCCGCCTTGACTGGGCCAGTCTGTATAGCAGTTGGCGTAGATTGTTGCAGTCCCTATGGTTGCAGTTGTTGGGATAGGAAGTCCGAATATTACTGTTGATGTTCCTGACAGGATTGGCCCTTGGAATGATGCTACACCTATGGTGATGCTGGCGTTGTCGTACAGGTTGATAGCGCGCGCGTGGGTTGCCAGAACAAGATTCGTGATGGGGCTTTGGCTCAAGTCTTCAAGCGAGCAGGTTGGCCAAATATGGATAGAACCAAGAAACTGGGACGTTCCTTCTTTTGAGCTTGGCTGGTTCTTGGATAGTGGTTTCTGGGGCAAAGGCTTAGCCACAGAAGCTGCAAGACGTGCAATAAGATTCATCTTTGAGTGCTT
>CAYHAK010000028.1:0-21679 GCA_964354625.1 uncultured Candidatus Bathyarchaeia archaeon | reverse complement strand
CGAGCATTTCATGTCCAACTATGAGTATGGCACAGTGCTGATTGAGGAGAAGATCGAGGGTGAGGAGTCGAGCTTTCAGGCGTTCTGCGACGGCAAGCATCTGGTGCCGCTCCCGGACACGAGAGACCACAAACGCGCCTTCGACAACGACAGAGGCCCCAACACAGGCGGAATGGGTTCCTACAAAGACACAGACGGCGCTCTCCCTTTCTTGACAGAAGCCGAAAGAAAAGGAGAAGTCGAAATCGCCACGCGAATACTTGACAAGTTGAGAGAGGAAACAGGCGACCCCACAGAACTCCGAGGCGTACCGCTCTACCTGGCCTTCATGCACACGGGCACGCAATCCAAGATCCTCGAAGACAACAGCCGACCAGGCGACCCCGAGATAATCAACATCCTTCCACTCCTGAAAGATGACTTCGTGGATGTCTGCTTCAAAATGATTGAAGGCAACCTCACGCGCATCGAGCTTGAAAAGATGGCTTCTGTAGTGACGTACAAGGTTCCGCCAAGTTATGGCGGATACGCCGAAGCCTTCCCCAACCTCGTGAACAAAAGCGAAGTCGGCGGACCAATTGACCTCACGAAAGCCTACGAGCTGTGCAAGAAACACAACGACAGGATGCGCGTATACCCAGCCTCAATGGAACTGCGCGGAAGCGAAACCTTCGCGCTCAAATCACGCGCCGTGGCCGTCGTGGGAGTAGCCGAAAACATCGAGGCTGCAAGACAGCTTTCTCTGGAAGGCGTCAACGCCATAAAGGGCGGAGCCCTGTGGAGCCGAACCGACATAGCCTCGAAACAAAGCATAAACAAAAGCACACAACACATGCAGACGCTGAGGCGACAAAAGTGAAACGCGCATTCATCTCAGACTGCGAAGGCCCCATAAGCAAGAACGACAACGCCTACGAACTCACCGCCCACTATGTTCAAAACGGCAACAAACTCTTCACGATCATAAGTCGATACGACGACGTACTCGCCGAAGTCGTGAAAAAGCCAGGCTATAAGGCAGGCGACACGCTCAAACTGATCCTCCCCTTCCTCAAAGCCTACGACGTTACAGACCAAAAGATGGAGCAGTTCTCAGCCAAAAACCTCCTCTTGATCCCAGGCGCCAAAGAAACGCTGAGGCACGTGCGCATTGTAGCCGACGCCTTCATCGTAAGCACAAGCTACGAACACTACACTGAAGCCATGTGCCGCGCCCTCGACTTCCCATGCGAAAACGCTTACTGCACCAGGCTCAAAATCGACAGGTACGCCTTGAGCACAGAGGAAAAAGCCAGGCTCAAGAAGATCGCGCAAGGAATCACACATCTACCTGCCTTCGATCTCTCGCCGGAAGCGAAATCGCCGCGAGACCTGCCTCAAGAAGTCCAGAACGCAGTTCAGCAGTTGGACAAGATCTTCTGGAAAGAGATTGCCGGCATGAAGATTGGCAAGGTATTTTCAGAGATTGATCCGATGGGAGGCCGAGAAAAGGCCGAGGCCATCAAAGACATAACCAAGAGGCAAAGCATACAGCTTTCCGATGTCATGTACGTAGGCGACAGCATAACCGACGAACAAGCCTTCAGGCTCGTCAGCGAAAACGGAGGCCTGGCTGTTTCCTTCAACGGCAACCAATACGCCGTCAAAAACGCCCAAATAGCCATTCTCTCAGACAACAGTATCGCCACGGCATTGATTGCGGACGTTTTCTGCAGGTTCGGGAAGCAGCAAGCCCTAAGCCTCGCAGGCAGCTGGACACGCGAAATGCTCAATGAGAGCGCAGCTGATCAGGCCTTGCTGAACCGCACGTTTGAACTGTATCCTCGCACGTTGCCTAAAGTCAAAATAGTGACCCGTGGAAATATGGACGTTTTAGCAGAGGAAAGCAGCCGATTCCGCATGAAGGTCAGAGGAGAAGCGGTGGGCAGGCTGGGATAACATGGTTAGGAAGGCAGAAATCGAGGACACTTATGCTGAGGCTTTTGAAGGCTTATACTGCCGCGTGATAGTCACGGCCGACGACGCGGCCACCGTTCGGAGAGCCGCGGAGGACGCCACATCCACTCCCTCAATAGTGATAGGACGAGTGGAAGGCGGGATCGAAAGATACCTCAGCCAAAAAGAAACCCCAGACAAACGCGAAGGCGCCATCCTCCAGTTCTGGGGAGGCATCACCCCAAACAAACCCTTCATAGAGATTCTGAGAAAGTTCGAAGCCGAGCTCTCCTACAGAATCCGCCAAGGCATCCTCGTCAAACCCTTCACGGGGGTCTATGACGCGCTGCCGAAGCTGGAGGGCAGGCTTGACATGATGGAACGCGTAGGCCACTGCGGCGACGGCCACGAATGGATGGAGAAACGCCACGGACGCGAGGTCATCATCGTGCCGATCATGGTTCCAGATTTCATAATCGAACGATACTTGGGCTATGCACGGGGCGTGTCAGGCGCCAACTTCTGGATGATGTGCAAGACGAAAGAAGCGATGAACGAGGCAGGCGAAAAGGCCTTGGAGGCAATACACGTGGTCGAAGGCGTGATAACGCCCTTCGATGTGTGCTCGGCAGGCTCCAAAACCGAGACCAAGTATCCCCTAATAGGACCTACCACAAACCACGCCTACTGCCCCTCACTGAAAAAGAAGCTCGGCAAAGCCTCAAAAGCCCCCAAGGGCGCCAACTACATACCCGAAATCGTCATCAACGGCACCAACATGCAGGTCGTCCGAAAAGCCATGAAAACGGGCATCGAAGCCGCACGTAACGTGAAAGGTGTCGTGAAGATCAGCGCAGGCAACTACGGTGGAGGACTGGGCGAATACAAGATTAACCTCCGCGAGCTGTTCCCATGACAGGCCTCGACGTTGTCGGCTTCGGCGCCTTGAACATGGACAAGCTTTACAGAGTCAACAGGCTGGCCATGGCTGACGCCGAGGGCTACGCTAAGGGCTTCGAAGAATCCTGCGGAGGATCAGCCGCCAACACGGTCGTAGGCCTCGCAAGGCTCGGATGCAAAACAGGCTTCGTCGGCAAACTCGCAAACGACAAAGAAGGCACAATGCTACTCGAAGGCTTCCGCAGAGAAGGCGTCGACACACACGGCATACGTATCGTCAGAAACGGCAGAAGCGGAACCGTAATGGGCTTCATCGACGGGAAAGGCGAACGAGCGTTGTACGTGGATTCAGGCATAAACGACACCATAAGCTCCAGCGATGTCAACGCTGACTACGCTAAGCAGGCAAAGTTTCTGCACCTAACCTCTTTCGTGGGCGAGAAGTCGTTCGAAACCCAGAAAGAGATGCTTGAGGCAGTGCCTGAGAGCGTCAGGATCAGCCTAGACCCGGGAGAGATTTACGCGAGAAAAGGCCTCGCCGCGCTTGATCCAATTCTAAGCAAGACATTCGTTATGATGCCTAACGCCAGAGAGCTCCAAATCCTGACGGGAAAGCATGACTACAAGGAAAACGCCGAAACCATGCTCCACAAAGGCGCAAAAATCGTCGCTCTCAAGCTCGGCAGAAACGGTTGCTACGTTACCGATGGCAGGGAAAGCTATCGCGTGGAAGCCTTCAAGGTCAAGGTTGTGGATACGACGGGCGCGGGAGATGCGTTTTGCGCGGGGTTCCTTTATGGCCTGCTCAGAGGCAGAAGCCTCAACGACTGCGGCAAAATCGGCAACTTCGTAGCCTCGCGGTGCGTGATGAGAATGGGCGCAAGAACAGGTCTGCCCACGCTGGCGGACCTTAGAAAAAGCAAGCTGGCCTAAACCATATTGCGCGACAAAGGCTCCTGATCTAGTGCCTCTTCTCTGAATATGCGACTATGCTCTCGAAGACCAGTTTTCCATCGCCGTACTGTTCCATTCGCTCCTGTTTTGTCCAGTCTGGTTGCTGCCACCAGTAAAATGCCCTTTCAGGATGAGGCATCAGACCGAAGACCGTGCCTTCAGGGTTGCAGATTCCAGCGATATCAAAAAAGGAGCCATTGGGGTTCAGAGGATACTTGCCTTCTGCAGGCTCGCCGTTCCTATCGCAGTAACGGAAGACCAGCTGGTCGTTCTCTCGCAGCTTTTCCAGAAGCTGCTTTTCCTTCTCCTTTGCGAAGATGAATCTGCCTTCTCCGTGGGCCACAGGTACATGCAATACCATTTCCTTCGGAATCTTCCAAGTGAAAGCACACCTTCCCTTGTTCTCGTGTTTGAGGCTTATCCATCTGCAGTTGTAGCCCGGTGGGATGTTTGTCGCCAAAGCAGCCTCAGGCTGGAGGCTTATTCCGTCGAAGCCCGGCAGCAAACCGGCCTCCACAAGTACCTGAAAACCGTTACAAATCCCAAAGATCGACCGACCTTCATCAACGAACGTCTCGAGTTCCTTCCCCAGCCTCGCAACTATCCACTTGGCCCAAATCGCGCCCGCACGCACATAATCGCCGTAGGAGAAACCTCCTGGAAAAACCAACACGTCATAGTCAAGCAGACTGCGTTGCTTGACTACCTCGTTCACGTGGGCAACCTCGGCCTGGACGCCTAGCTCCTTGAACGAACGCTTGGTTTCAGCGTCGCAGTTGGTTCCGCCCACACGCAAAACGCAGATCTTGATTTCTTCGCGCTTCATGCTGATACACCGCTGCTCAACGTTCGTTTCCAGCTGGCCAACAGATCGCCTAGCGAGGCGTCAACGGCCACCTCCTTGTCCAATCCGCGGATTCGCAGTCGGTTGGCTTCTGTGACTCTGCCTATCTCGGCAAACGGCCTACCACGCATCGCCTTCTCGAAGCTGCTCTTCGCCTCCCTCGAAACCTCCACTAGAAAGCGACTGTTTGACTCTGAGAAGAGCACCGAATCATTTCTATTCAGACCCTCGCAAGGAACTTTTCCGAGGTCCAGCTCCATTCCGTACCCTCCAGCGAAGGCCATTTCCGCCGCGGCTACGGCTAGACCGCCCTCTGACAAGTCGTGACAGGCCTTCACGAACCGGTTGTCAATGGCCTTGGTCAAAGCGTCAAACACTCTCTTCGCGTGGCTAGACCGCACTTCTGGCACGTTCTTGCCTAGGTGCCCGTTCAGTTTGTAGTACTCTGAGCCGCCGAGCTCGTTGAAGGTCTGCCCCATGATATAGACAAAGTCGCCTGCCGTCTTCAGGTTCATGGAGACTGCGGATCGTATGTCGGGCACAATGCCCAGGGCAGTTATCAGCAGCGTAGGCGTCACGGGGCCTAGGGGCGATTCGTTGTAGAGGCTATCCTTTCCAGATATGAATGGTGTGCCATAAGCGGTAGCTACGTCGTAGCATGCTTGGCATGCTTTCACGAGGCTGCCTAGTCGTTCAGGCTTCTCAGGGTTGCCCCAAGTGAAGTTGTCGAGCAGAGCTATTCTCCGCCCGCCCACGGTCACGTTGTTCCTCACGGCCTCATCAATCGCCGAAGCCGCCATCCAATACGCGTCAATCCTGCCATACTGAGGATTCATCCCGCACGAGACCGCAATGCCTTTCCACGAATCGCTCAGAGGCTTCAGAATAGCGGCGTCGTTCGGGCCACTATGCTCACCTTGCAGAGGCTTAAGAACTGTGTTTCCCTTCACCTCATGATCATAACTGCGAACCACACTCTCTTTGCTAGCGATGGTTGGCGAAGCCAGAAGCTGGAATACCGTTTCTGTCAAGTCTTTTGGTTCTGGAAACTCGGGTTCGGTGAGCTTTGGTTTTTCGTATGTAGCGGTTTTGGCGCTTTTCGGTGGCGTAAACAAAAAGACTATGTCTGTTTCCGCGACTTTCTCGCACATGTAATAGAGTGTTAGAACCTTGTCTTTGGTTAGTTTCCCAATCGCCGTGGCTTCCACGTCTTCGTCTTCGAATATTCTAAGAACGTCCTCAAGGTTTTCAGGAGGCACGGTCAATAGCATTCTTTCTTGTGATTCTGAAACGTAGATCTCCCACGGAGCTAAACCCTCATATTTCAGCGGAACCTTGTCGAGCTCCACTTCTGCGCCGTAGCCAAACTTCTCGGCAGTTTCACCGAGGGCAGACGAGAGGCCTCCACCGCCCAAATCAGTTATCGCTGACGCCAAGCCCAAATCCCGAATCGCGATTATGGCCCTCTTCAGTTTTTCCTCCTCAATCGGGTTGGCTATCTGCACTGCAGGTCGAGAAACCTCCTCAGATTTCTCGGTAAGCTCTGCCGAGGCGAAGGTCACTCCGTGGATGCCGTCGCGCCCCGTTTTGCCACCGGCCACCACGATTAGGTCGCCTGCTTTGGCATTCTTCCTGAACTTATCAAGCGGAAGCAGCCCAACGCATCCGCAGTAGACGATCACGTTTCCGGTGTAGCTCTCGTCGAAGTATATGGCGCCATTGACGGTGGGGATGCCCATGTTGTTGCCGTAGCTGCCGATGCCTGCCACCACGCCCATGTAAACATACTTCGGATGCTTCACACCTGCAGGCAGCCTCTTATAGTCAAAGTCCAAAGGCCCAAAACCCAGCACGTCCGTACACGCTATAGGGTCTGCCCACACTCCTAGGATGTCTCGGATGACGCCGCCCGTGCCCGTGGCCGCACCACCGAAAGGCTCCACAGCAGACGGGTGATTGTGTGTCTCCACCTTTATCGCAATGCCATGACCCTTGTCAAACTCAACTATGCCCGCGTTGTCCTCGAAAACCGAGAAGCACCAGTGTGGATTGATTTCTTTTGTGGCCTTTGCGATGTACGTCTTGAAGAGGCTGTCGATCTTTTTTCCTTCAAGCTTCACTGTGCCTTTGAAGGTCTTGTGGCAGCAGTGTTCCGACCATGTCTGGGCTATTGTTTGAAGCTCAACATCCGTCGGGTTGCGCCCTTTCTTGATGAAGTATGCCCGTATGGCCTTCATTTCCTGCAGGTTCAACGCCAAGCCAAGCTCCCGACTTGCTTCGGAAAGCTGTTCGTTCGTGGCTTCTCTCAGGTTGGTTTCGAACAGCGCGAAGGGCGTGTTTCTGCGGACGTAGAGGCCCGCGGTCATTTTTCTTCCTCGACCGTTATGACATAGTTGTCTTTGGTCGGGTTCACCAGTATCCTCTTGCACATCTCCTCCGCCTTGCTTCTCGCCGTGCTCTTTGAATCGGACTCGAGAATCACGCTGTAACCCTTACTGACGTTTACAGCCTCAACCCTGTAGCCCAGTTCCTTCAGCAATCGAGCCGTGGTTTCGCCCTCGGGATCGCTGTGCCCAGGCTTCAAACTAACGTCGATTCTCAAACGGTACTTCATAGGCTAAGGTTGAGTTTCACGAAATTTAAACGCTTTCGTCATCAACGAGGCAAACTAGACTACTTCAGAATGATCCTCTTTCCTTTGTACGAGATCCTGACTCCCTCAGAACCCGTTATTCGACCTATCACTTCAGCGTGGATCCTGACCTTCTCTAGAACATCCAATGCCTCATCTGCTGCCTGCCTATCCACAACGATCGCGAAACCCCACCCCATATTGAACGTCTTGAACATCTCTTCATCAGCCAACACGCCGCCCAGTTCGGAAGCTGCTTTCTGAACAAGATCAAAGATCAGGTGCGGTTTGAAATTGTTGAATTCGAAGCCTATTCCACGCGAGTACTTGGCCAAGCGTTTAAACTTCGAATAGGCGTCTCCTGTAATATGCACCGCGCCCTCCACCTCAAGCTTGTGGGTTATCCTGAGTAACGGTTTGACATAGATTCTGGTCGGCTCTAGGGCTTCGTTGATTATCGTTCTGTCCAGTCCATCGGGGATGTCATGTGGTTCGTACTTTCCGCCCCATTGCTTGAAAAGCATCTTCTTCGCGAGGGTTATGCCGTTGCTGTGCAGCCCAGAGCTTCTCAGGCCTATGATGGCATCGCCTGGCCGTATGTTCCTTCCATGAATCACTTTTTCGCTTTCAACTTCGCCTACTGCCGCCACTATCATGTCAAAGCCTTTTCCTTCAGCGAGGCCTTTTATCAGTTCAGCCACGTCGCCTATCTCGCCTCCAGACACGACACATTCAGACTCTTCGGCGCCTTTCTCTATGCCTTTCATATACTCCCTGACCAAGGCAGGGTCAGAAACCTGCGCATGTATGTTGTCTACGATCGCAAGGGGTCTGGCGCCGGAACGGATGACGTCATTGACCGCCATGGCTATGGCGTCAATCCCTATGGCGTCATATTTCTGGGCCAACTGGGCGAGAAGCACTTTCGTGCCTACGCCCTCGATCTGAAAATCCAAGAAGCGGCCTTTTCCAATGGGAAGAATGTTTCCGTATGGAAGCTGAACCACCTTTCCGTAACGACTGAAACGGTACGTCTCCCTCAAGATCCGCAATCCTTGCTTGGACTTGGTTCTTAGCTTCCTATCAACGCCTGCCTCTGCATAGGTGATTCTTCGCGGCAATAACATCCATCCTGCCTGAGCGTCCTACCTGCCTTCAAATCATGAGCACTTGCTCTTTCAGGCTTTGCAGAAATAACAGTTTCGTTCCTTGCCCTGCGATCCTATCTTCCAACCTTCTTGAGGGCTTGGCAGCAAGTCTTCAGCTTGACGAAGCCCAGCCAAGCTGTGCATGCAAAGAAGTGACAGCAAGAAGACTGAGTAGCGAAGGCTTGTTATAGAGTGCATACCGACTGTCTGACCCTGACCCTCATTGCCTCGATAATTTGCGGGACAAGCGGAGCTGAAAGAGAGTCCATAGGAGAAGGGGAATGAATATTATCAAGACTCGCTTTTCGCTTGTCTTTCCGCTCTATCTAATGAGGGTCAGCGGTTGTGCGCAATCACCTCATCCATTGCGTTGCAGGACTAGGGGCTGCTTGAGTCTGCCGCTTGAGGTCGCATGTGATGGAGGCCACGCCGTCATCGGGGAATTCAGTGGACAACATTTCCAGCAGAACCTGATACTGGTTGAGGAATCTGAGTCCTTTTTCGCTAATGCGATACGCAACACGCCCCTTTTCAGTAACGGTTTCAATGAAACCCATCTCCGTGAGCGAACTCGAGTATTTCTTGAACTGCGAATATGTGATACCTGAGCGTGTTATGATGGCATATTGACCTGTGCCATCCTCCCTCGTCGTCTCCAATATCGAAGCTATGACTTCGAAGTTGCTTCTGTACTTCATGCGTAGATTGAGAAACCTTGACGTAGTGTACTTCTGAGCGTGAGACAAGATCGGCGACTGCAAGTTGAATCCTCTCATCAAACTCACCTGTACAGGGTTTCTCCGTCTCCACAATATCATTGTCGTTGAACATAATAGGGGTTTCTTCCATAGACACAGTTGAAAGCGTCATGACCAAAACGAAAGCGTTTTATCTAGTTTCTATTGAAACTATTGAATAGGAGACAACAGCGTGTCCCAGCGGCGACTCCCACCCAGCGAAGTACAGGTTCTAGATGAAGCTTTCCGCACGGATACCAAGAGCACCAATATACGTTTGCGAGAAGGCGAATATCAATATAGCCTTGCGAGGGCTATTGCATCTTTCCAGCTGGAACTCGGCTTTCCTGATGTCAAGGAGTTGATTAGGAAGCTCTACGGTGAGGAAAGAGCCAGCGACATTCAATTCGTGCGCAAGATCCAAACGATATTGAAGAAAATGGAGAAAAGCAATATCGTGAGTATATTGCCCAAGAAGAAGCCTTGGGATCTGCAGAGGTATGCTCTTTCGAGTTTCAGGTTTGAGGATGTTGATAAGAGCTTCGTGGTTCTTGCGACAGATGACCAAGTGAGGCAAGCAGAAGCTCTGCTGACCTCCTTGTCCGCTCAGGGTCAACCGTCTGTAGGCAGTTCAAGAGCCTTTGGAGCCAAGGCCTTGTTGTTGGCACTCATAGTGGTTGTTTCATATTGTGTAAGCGTATGGACGCTGACCCTGCCGCTTGTTGATCCACTTGTATTCATTCCCGCCTTTACTGTTGCCATAGTTTTCTCCCTTCTGCTGGGAAGAACCCTCTCGAGGTAGTGATTATCGCTCCCCTGACAATGTTTAATAATTCTGTGAACCAAGAGATGGAATTGTGATTGAATTGAAGAAGGCTACAGTGGCTTTGCTTGCGATGTTGTGTTTTTCTCTCGCGGTTTTTCCAAGAAATCAGAGAGTTTCGGCGGAATCAGGACCAAGAGTCATAGTTGTGGATTATGATGGTACTGGTGATTTCAGAACAATCCAAGAGGCCATCAACAACGCGAACGCGAGCGTCAGAGACACAATTTTCGTGCGCAGTGGGACGTATAATGAATGCCCTGTTGTGAGCAAGAGCGTGTCCATCGTCGGGGAATCTAGGGAATCTACGATCGTTGATGGTCGCCCACTAGGAGGAAATGTCTTTTACATCAACGGTACTAGTGGAGGAAGCAGAGTGAGCATAGAGAATCTCACCATAGTAGGCAGTGGTTCCAGTGGCGATCACAGCGGCATACGAGTAGTGAGCTCAAACGACAATAACATAAGTAAGAACTCCCTGATGGGCAATTCCAACGGAATCACCTTAGTCTTCTCAAGAAACAACCGTGTCTCAAACAACCAGGCAACCTCTAATGCGTACACTGGCCTTCACCTGTCCTCATCTAGTGACAACGTGATTTCATACAACAACGTCTCTGGTAGCCAGGCCGGAATCTACTTGGAGTCTTCTAACAACAACAATGTCACGGGCAACGTCATAACAACAAATGTTGAGGGGATAAATGCCGGGTATGGTTATGACAACACCATCTACCACAATAATCTTGATAATGCCAACATCAACGCGCAAGCTTGGCCCGTAAACGGGACGAACGATTGGGACCATGATGGTGAAGGCAACTACTGGCACGACTACAAAGGGCATGACGTGAATGGTGATGGCATCGGAGAAACGTCCTATCTCGTGTCTGCGTCAGGAGGAGCATATGACCAGGATAGATATCCCTTGATGGGTCAGTTTTCGGTTTTAGCGATAGGCTTTGAGGGCACAGAGTACGAGGTATCCCTGATCAGCAATTCAACAATCTCGTCTTTCAGGTTCGAGATCGGCGGCGAGACGGCGAACAAGATGATGCGTTTCACTGTGTCTGGCGCATACGGTAGCGTAGGCTTCTGCCGATTGGCCATACCTAACGGCCTGATGCCTTCGCCACACTTGGTGCTGATTGACAGCGAGGAGATCGTTCCAAAGCAGCTCAATGCTTCAAGTGCGGCTTATGCCAGCATCTACTTCACGTATCCCAACGAAGGTCAGACTGTCACCGTAATCTATTCAGAGGCCTTGCACCTCTACTATGAACTGCGCGCGCGCTTTGCAGTGCTGAACGAGACATGCCATGCTTTGCTCTACAACTACACACTCCTATTGGGCAACTTGAGCCAGACACAGCAACGCTTCGATGCCTTGAACGCCTTATACGACGAGCTATACCGCCTGAACCAGAACCTGAATTCAACGTGCACTCTGCTTCTCAGCAACTACGAAGCGCTCTTGGGAAACTGTGGCGAACTCCAACTCAACTTCGGTGTCCTGAACGTCTCGTATCAAGGTCTGCTAGCTTTGAACGCTTCGCACTACGTGCTTCTACGCAACTATAGCCTTCTGCTGGGCAATTATAGCCAGCTTCAAAGTCAGTTTGGCGGGTTGAGCCTGTCCTATGATGAGCACTTGATAGATCATCTTGAGCAAGCGCAGAACATGCGGAACCTGCTGTACATCTTCGCAGCCACCACCGCGTTGCTGATAGCAACTACGGCTTATCTTTCGAAGAAGGTACATTCCAGCAAACCTCCGAAAGCCAGGCTCGACTGAATGGGCAACTGCAGTCCTCGCACTCAACGACCATGTTTCCGTATCGCGTACACAGCGCGCGCGGAGGAGGTTCTTCGTTTCTCCTGAGGTCACGGAGGCCACCGCTTTAGATAGAAGCTGCCAGTCGTGTTCCTTCATTGTACGCCTTCATGTTTCTTTCCAAAGTCTTCTCGGGGAAGGTTTCCTTGATCGCTTTCATCATTGATTTTTCGTCTACAATCTTGGTTATTTTTGTGACCGCGCCGAGCATTATGATGTTTGCGTAAAGTTTCTCCCCAATCACTTTCTCGGCTGTCTCGGTGGCTGGGATCTTGAAGGTTTTCGCCTTCGTTTCAGGTACGTTTGTGGCCACGCTGCTGTCGACTAAGAGGGTGCTATCTTCTTTCAGGTCCTTGAGGTTCTTGTCGACTGCCTCTTGGTTCATAGCGACGAGTACGTCGCATTTTCTGACTGTGGGGAAGCCGATTTTGCTGTCTGATATTATTATTTCGCTTTTGGCCGCGCTTCCTCGGGCCTCCGCGCCGTAGCTTTGCGTTTGTACAACGTTCTTTCCGTGATGAACTGCGGCTCTGCCCAGTATCTGCCCTGCCAGAACCACGCCTTGGCCGCCAAGTCCGCCTATTCTGATCTCAGTCTTTTTCATTTTCCTTCTTCGCCTCCTCAATCATCTCGTAGACGGTTTCGACGAGGGTGGGTCGTTCTCTCCGGACAAACTCGCCTACGACTATTTTGCCCACCAAGTCGTTTTCGTTCATTTTTCGCGCCTGCTCGAATGGGGCGGTGTTTGCTTTGAACCATTTGAGCATTTCTCCTGCGTCTTTGAATCCTGCTCTTCTGCCGAAGGCTGTTGGGCATTGGCTTGTGGCCTCTATGAATCTGAAGCCCTTCATTTGAAGCGCCTTCTTGATTGATTCTTTGAGCTCGTTGGGCTGAGCCGTCGTCCATCTTGCCACGTAGCAAGCTCCTGCCGTGGCTGCAAGTGCGGCGGCGTCTAGTGGGTGCTCAAAGCTTCCGTAGGGCGTCGTCGTCGTCTTGGACTTGAAGGGTGTCGTGGGCGCGACCTGCCCTCCTGTCATCCCATAAATCATGTTGTTTACCATTATGACGAGAACGTCTAGGTTTCTTCTGGCGGCGTGTATGAAGTGGCTCATGCCTATGCCTACTATGTCGCCGTCTCCGCCGAAGATGACAACGTTGACATCTGGACGCATGAGCTTTATTCCGGTCGCGGCAGGTATGCTTCTTCCGTGCAGCGTGTGCACGGAGTCTGCCATGAAATGTGGTGATGGTATCCATGCTGAGCAGCCGATTCCGCTGCAAAACACGAACTTGCTCAAGTCCTCGTGGCCCAGTTCGTGCACGGCTCGCAGGAATTCGCTCATTACTGTCATCGCGCCGCATCCTGGACAGAATGGCAGAGGCAGGTCTCTCAGGTACTTCTTGATTGAGAATTGCTCTGTCAATTCTTGGCCACCTCTAGGATCTTTTCGGTCAATTCTTCAGGCGTTATCAGTTCTCCTCCGCCTATCTTGTTCAGGGGTATGATATCGGCAGAGCCATCTGCCACGCGTTGAACCTCGTAGAACACTTGCTTGAGGTTCATTTCGGGGACTATGATTTTCTGGGCTGCCTCGGCTAGGCGTTTTACGGTTTTTTCTGGGAAGGGCCAGAGGGTTTTGAGTCGCGCGTATCCGACAGTGAGGCCTTTTGCCTCGATGTTTTCGGCGGCTTCATAGATGGCTCGTGAGGTGCAGCCGAACGAGACGATGCCTATTTGGCAATCGTCGATGTTGCGTGTTTCCACGTCTGAGATTTCGTCTGTGTGGTTGTTTATCTTGCTGTTGAGCCTTTCCACGAGGCGCCGATGCACGTTGGGATCTGCAGTGAAGCGTATCCCGTATTCGTTGTGGGTTGAGCCTGTGACGGCGAGGTTGTAGCCTTCGCCCACAGAAGGCATGGGCGGAACTTCCTCCAGCCCGAAGAAAGCCGTTTCACCTTTCTTGGGCTTTCTACGGTTGATTATCTCGAGGTTTTCTGATGACGAAAGGGTTGCGTTTTCCCTCATGTGCGCGATGGTTTCATCTGTCAGCAGGATGACGGGTGTGCGGTATTTTTCGGCGAGGTTGAAAGCTTTCACGGTCAGTTCGAACATTTCCTGCACGGAGTTGGGCGAAAGCGCTATTGCGGAATAGTCGCCGTGGGTGCCCCAGCGGGCCTGCATAACGTCTCCTTGTCCGCATTTGGTGGCCTGGCCAGTGCTGGGTCCCAGCCTCTGAACGTCCACTATCACGCAGGGAGTCTCCGTCATGAATGCGTAGCCTATTGTTTCCTGCATGAGGCTGAAGCCCGGGCCAGATGTTGCCGTCATCGCCTTCGCCCCAGCCCAGCTGGCGCCTACGACGGCGCCGATCGAGGCCAACTCGTCTTCCATTTGGATGGCGATTCCGCCGACTTTCGGAAGCTTCTTGGACAGTATTTCGGCTATTTCGCTTGCTGGCGTGATGGGGTATCCTGCGAGGAATCGGCATCCCGCTGCGATTGCAGCCTCGGCGCAGGCTTCATTTCCCTGCCAGAAGTGAGTGTTCTCGTCTTGTTTCTTTTTCAATTCCGTTTTCCTCTCGGAGATTCTCAGCTTATGGCTTGAAAGTCTGAACCTAAAAGGTTTTATCCTTTCTCTTACCAGAATGTCTGTTCTGAAAGGTTGGAATGAAATGGAAGAAGATATTGTTGATTTTGCATTGAAGTACGCTGAAGGCAAAGGAGTGGAATACGCGGAGGCAAGGGCGCAGAGTCAGCAGCGGGATCAGCTTGTGTTCAGAAGCGGCATACTGGAGGCTTACACGTCGGCGGTGGACAGCGGTTTCTGCGTGCGCATACTCGCAGGTGGAGGCATGGGGTTCGCCTCAACTAACAAGTGGACAAAGGAAGAGGCCAAGGCGATAGTTGATTTGGCTTTCAAACACGCGAAGGCAGCGGGCAGAAAAGACAAGATCGTTTTCGCAAAGGAAAAAGGCGTAGAGACAAAGTGGTCAGTGGCCCAGAAAAGGAAGCTGGAAGATGTTTCCCCAGAAGAGCGAATAGCTACTTTCGTGGACATCGACAAGACTTTGGCTTCATGTGGCGTTAAGCTGCCTGCAACGGTGTCGCAGTGTATGATAGACTTGATTTCTAAGTACTTCGTGAGTTCGGAAGGTTCAAAGATATCCTCGTTCGTTCCGAAGATGCAGGTTTACTCATTCATAACCGTAGCCGAAGAGGGCAAGACTGAACAGGCATACAAGCAGTTCGGGTACAGCGGCGGATGGGAGGCCTTCAAAGAATGGGGCATCACCGAAAGCATGATCCACGACGCCAGAGTCCTCAAAGACGTCATCACAAAGGGCAAGGCAGTCAAGGCAGGCGACATGGACCTCATATGCGGTCCCAACGTGACCGGAATTGCGGCGCACGAGTCCTGCGGACACCCAATGGAGGCCGACAGGATCGTTGGACGTGAGATGAGTCAGGCTGGGCGTTCATTCATCTACAAGGGCGGGCCATACTGGCTTGGAACAAGGATCGGAAGCGACGTAGTAACAGTCGTGGATGATCCGACGGTGGAGCACAGCTACGGGTATTATGCGTATGACGATGAGGGGCTGAAGGCAAGGCGCAGGCACCTGTATAAGAATGGTCTCATAAACGAGTTCTTGCAGAACCGAGAATCAGCAGCCAAGCTGGGCATGAAAGGCAACGCCTCCTCAAGGTCAGTCAACTATGACCGAGAAGCCATCGTCCGAATGGCCAACACCTTCGTGTTGCCAGGCAACCACACCGAAGAAGAGATCATCGAAGACGTCAAGTACGGAGTCTTCATGAAGTCCTTCACCGAGTGGAACATTGACGACAAGCGTTTCAACCAGCGCTACGTGGGCAGAGAGGCATACTTGATTGAGAACGGCGAGCTGAAGCATCCGATTGCAAGACCCGTGATCGAGACGACGACGCTGAAGTTCTGGTCGGCGGTGGACGCGGTTTCCAAGAAGATCGAGTATGAGGCAGCGACTTGCGGCAAAGGCGACCCCGGACAGGGCATCCCCGTGTACACGGGTGGCCCATGCATCAGACTCAGAGGAGTGTATGTGAAATGAACGACGTCATGAACAAGACTGAAGAGATTGTGAAGAAGGCGAAGAGTCTCGGCGCAGACGAAGTGCTGGCCAAGACAACCTACGGCAGATACCGACAAGTGCGTTTCAGCAACAACCAAGTAGATATCACAGTGGCCTGGAACGACTACGCGACCGACGTGGCTCTCGCATGGAAACGCCGTGTCGTGGGCACGACGATACATGACTTCAAGGACGTTGACAGCGGGCTTGCGAACCTCATGGAGCTTGCGAAGGTTTCGAAGGAGAACCCGATGTTCGGAGGTTTCGTGAAGGGCAAATTCAAGTACGCGACGCCGAAGCCTGACAAGAAGCTTGAGGAGCTGGAAAACCCGACGGATTATGTGTTCGAGGCAATAGAAGCTGCCAAGAAGGAGACAGGCCCAGACATCGACAGTGGAGGCATACTGCTCACCAGGTACGAAGATGTCTACCTAGCATCATCCGAAGGGCCAGTCGGCGTTGACGCCAGATCAGCGATCGAGTTCTCGATACGGGCTTTCGCCCAACGCGAAGCGTCAGGGCATAGCGTCGAGTGTAGCAGTACATTGAAAGACTTCAAGCCTGCCAGAGCAGGCACAAAAGCTGGACAACTAGCGAAGATGGCCAAGAACCCGAAGGTGGGAGACGAAGGCGCCTACGACGTGATCTTTGACCCGTTGATTTTCGGTTCCTCGCTTGGAACGTGGGGTGGAATGGTTTCAGCCTATAGCATTCTGATCCAGATGTCGGTTTTCGTGAACAAGATGGGTCAGACTGTGGCTCCGAAGATCGTGACGTTGCGCGACAATCCTGCACCTTACTCGATGGGCAATCGCGTATTCGACGACGAGGGCGCACCTGCTAGGGAAAACGTGATCATCGACCATGGCGTGCTCAAGGGCTTCTTGCACAACAACTCTACTGCAAAGATCTTCAAGACCGAAACTACAGGCAACGCTGGACTGGTGATGCCGAACGCGTGGAACATTGAAATGGACGCTGGCAATGTGAGCAAGGACGAGCTTTTCAGAGAAACCAAGAAGGGCCTTTATCTGACTAACACTTGGTACACGCGCTTCCAAAACTACGCGAAAGGCGACTTCTCAACCATACCTCGAGATGGCATATTCCTCATCGAAAATGGCGAGATCAAACAGTCAATCAAAGACTTGCGAGTGAGCGACAACTCCGCAGCCATGCTCAACAACATAGCCGCCATCTCAAAGGAAAGGCAACATGTGCATTGGTGGGGAGAGGCGGACCCGCCGTCCCTCAGCCCATACGTGCTGATAAAGAACGTTCACTTGACCAAATCCAAGTAAACGCTCTCTTTTCCTTTTTTCTTCGTTTTCTCTACGGAACACAAGGTTTATGTTATTTTCACATCCAAGTGCTACTAGCATAGCATTTGCGGTTGTAGTCTAGTTTGGTAGGACATCAGCCTCCCACGCTGACGACCCGGGTTCAAATCCCGGCAACCGCACCTCATGAATCTCATGCCGACGAGCCACTAGGGAAGCGTCTTTCCTGCCATATGTGCGACCTGACGAGGTATATCAGTGTCTCAAGTCGAAGCCCCCATTGTGGGTGATCATTCTGTCAGATTGGCCGGTGTTTCGGCCTGCACTAGGGTTTGTGTGGAGTTGCAACTGACGTGCTGGGGTTGGTCGTTGGTAGTCGAAACGTTCATAAATAAGGAATGTTGATAAGACTGTACTTCAAGGGTGAGGCTTATGTCCAAACCGTTCTACGTGAAGTTTGAGGTTTCGAAGGAAATAGCAGATGCAGCCTATGAAGCCCTGCAAATAGCAGCCAAAACTGGGATCGTCAGAAAAGGCACAAACGAAGCTACGAAGGCAATCGAAAGAGGACAAGCGAAGCTGGTTATCATAGCTGAAGACGTGGATCCACCGGAAGTCGTGGCCCACTTGCCGCTCCTCTGCGAGGAGAGAAAGATCCCCTACGTGTTCGTTCCGTCCAAGGAGAAGATAGGCACCTCGCTAGGCATTGACGTGCGCGCTGCCGCCACCTGCATCATCAAGGAAGGCGACGCCACAGGGCTAGTCAAAGAGATAGTCACCAGATTGGAGCAGGCGAGAAGAGGACCAATGCAATGAGCAAGGAAGAGAAGAGCAAGGAAAGAGAAGAGAAAGGCAAGGAAGAAAGGGTCAGAGATGGAAGGTCGGCCCCGAGAGAAGAAGGGCTGACGCCAGCAGAGGTAATACAGGTAATTGGACGCACCGGCGTGACAGGCGAGATCTCACAGGCACGAGTGCGCATACTGGAAGGAAGAGACAGGGGCAGAATCATAACCCGCAACGTCAAAGGGCCAGTCCGAGTTCAGGACATGCTAATTCTCAGAGAAACGGAAAGAGAAGCAAAGAAGATCAACAGATAAGCTGAGGCTATCTAGGGGGGGTTTCGCTTGGCTAAACCGAGAAAGTGCTCATTCTGCGGAAGCGAATTCCAGCCAGGCACAGGCATGATGTACGTCAAGAACGACGGCTCCATCTTATGGTTCTGCTCAAGTAAGTGCAGGAAGAGCTCTCTGAACTTCAGAAGAGATGCCCGCAAGCTCAAGTGGACGACATACTTCGGCAAAGAAGAGAAAGGAAAAGCATAGCAAGGCAAGCGGATCTTCACTGGAATGCGAGTAGCCGAATAGGTGCACTGTTTATCGCCGCCTTTGTCTGTGCATCATCTGCCTGTTGAGAATGCCCCCTTGTTACAATGCATATCGGAGTTCAGAAGTACCTCTTCAATGGGTCAGGCAGTGACGATATGTCGCTTTCTGATATATTTCCGGCGCCGAAAGAACTGATTTATTAAGATATGCGATAAGGTGTGTGAAGAGGAACGTACATGAAGCTGTTAAGCAAGAAACAGGCAAAGAAGCCCAACATACTTGAACTGTCAGACCCTGAGAGGGTGATGCTTGTGAAGGAGGCTAGAGAGCAGCTCAAGCAGGCAATCATAGAAGCGAAACTGTGGCAATCCCTCCTAGCAATTGAAAACTTGGCCGTCAACGGAAGTATGGTCATCAATGAGAAGCGCCAGCCGGACGGATTCTGCCTAGAACACGTGATCTGATCACAAGTCGCTGTGCTTCTGCCGCGCGCACGTCAAGCCTTTGCGCGTTGAGACCAATGGTGAGGCCATAGTGCGTGTTAGGGCATTTCTAAACGGCAAAATAGCGACTGAGGTCGAACCGACAGATTACACGGTAGTCGCAAACGGAAGCGCGCGCGCCAGTTGCCATAGACTGTCCGGTTTGGCGTCCTCAATGAACTGTGGCGCCAATTCGAGCACTGGTTTCAGATCATTGTTTATGATTGCCCGTTTGACTATGTCGTCGTATTCTTTGGAGGCTGGATGGAAACCGTAGGGGCCGTCTGCGCTGTGTGCATGCCCTTGGTTGCGCTCGCCACAAAGGCAATCCTTCTTCTTGGAGTTTTGGCAGTTTCGGCGATAGTCTGCCCGAATCTTGCGAGGCTCTCTAGCGGGATCTCCCTCGAGGGTGCAACTACTACAACCTTGGTCTTGGAGTCTTGACCGGCAAGGTACCAAAATGGGATGAGTGTACCCCAGTCCATGGGCATGTAGGAAGCTGGCCCCTCGTTCGTGCCTAGTTGGCTCCTACTACTGGGAGTTATGTCCTATGTGCGAGTTCAAGGATTTCCTTTGCCAACACGCGATCGCAAGTGCATAGTAGTTTCACATTTCTGCCGTTGGCTTCCAGAGATCCTTCAGTGAATTCGGAGGTCACCACGCCCATGTTTGCCTCCAAGCGCAAGCCGTGTGGCGTGGCCAGAATGACAGTTTCTGGTTTCGCCTGCTTCATCAACCTCGCCAGTTCTTCCATGCCTCTTCTCGTTTCGGCGAAGGCGTCAAACATGGCGCCTGCCAACTCTGGGATTACTTCGGCGCCATGCGGAGCGATACAAGCAAAGACGATGCCCAAAGCCTATCCCTTACGGATTTCACTAGGCCTGTTTGCGTCCTTAAGCCTTGCCATATACGTGCTCGGTATCCAAGATAGGCATGTTTTGTGCCATTTGGCGAATGGAAGTTACTTCCACAAAGCTAAAAAACCAGTTCAGTCAATCTGATTATGCCTAGATTAGATAGGAGAAAGGAAAATGAAAGCGAAAATACTGATTAGTGTTGTCTTTCTAGCGATGCTTTTCGTTACAGTGGCTCCAATGCGAACAACACGGGCAACTGGAGACATAAGAACTGGAAGCTCGAAAGTAATACACAATAATGTCATACCTGCAAAGGTGGAGGCTCTAGATGCTGGAACAGATGCCGTATCAGATCCAGTTCCGTTCAACGTAGATATGGTTGACGCGGAAAACGTGGCCCAAAAAGGCGATGGAGTATACGTAGCAGTCCTCGACACTGGGCTATTGTCCAACTATCTGACCTTCTTCCCACCAAGCCAAGTCAGCATCAAAACAGAATGGGGCAAAGGCTTCACCCACAATGTATGGTATGATCCAACAGGAGCAGGCAACTGGTCAATAGAGGTCGACCCTGATACAGGCGTTGAATACAGGTACTCGTATGGACCGCTCAGAAATGACCGTGGCTTCATAACCCACGACAACGGTGCACGTGATCACAATGGCTTTGGATGGGGCTCCGGCCATGGCACACAGGTCATGAGCGAAATAACAGGCTGGCAATACAACAGCAGACGGGGCGATGGCGTAAGCTACTGGGTCAGCGGAGTAGCGCCAAAGGTCACGATCATTCCAGTGCTTGTACTGGATGATTGGATTGAGTTTGCAGATGATGGCAACGGTTGGTTCTGGGCTGGCGGTACCGATGAAATGGTTGCAGCAGGCATCAGATACATTGGCGACTTGGCCAAGGTCAATCATGTGAAGATCATAATAAACATGAGCCTTGGAGGATCAGCGCCTAATCAACTGGAGGAAGACGCAATAGATTATGCCATCAGCCAAGGCGTAATCATCGTAGCATCTGCAGGCAACGACGGAGCAGCAGGTATGGGCTGGCCAGGCGCATTCCCACAGGTCATTTCAGTAGCGGCAGCAGGATGGACACAAGAATACTTACGCTACTACTTGGGCACTCCAGACCCATGGTATTGGTGGACAGACGACGTTCCTGAAAACCTATGGACGACAGACCCACTCGGCAACCCATTCCAGGTCTACTTGACAGATTTCAGCTCGAGACCAAACGCAGATCTTGGTCAGCACATATGGGATCTTGACGTTGCAGCCCCAGGAGCAGGAGTCAAAGGTCCATACAAGGGCTACGGATCAGGCCAATGGAACTACTACTCTGTCTGGGGAACGAGCCAAGCAGCACCGCACGTAGCAGGCATAGCAGCTTTGGTAGCTCAGAAATACCCGAAAGTCAATCAAGGCGCCATGGAAATATGCCTTAAGATCGCCGCTCTTGGAAACCGGTTGACAAAGCTGTGCGAAACAAGCAGATCAGCAGACGTCTTTGACACCTTCTCGGGCACTGTCTTAACCTACACTTGGACTTGGAAAGACTATGGCACAGGCCTCCTGCAGGCTGACGATGCATTGTGCGTTGCCACGTTCATGTTCGGCTGGAAGTGCAAACCCGTCCGCACGCGCTAGTAGGCAATCTGTCGACAACAAAATCAACTCTTCCCTTTTTCTTTTTGCTGTTCAGGAAACAAGGCAATTCAGCCTCTTGCTCAATATGCGATTCGACAAGTTAGGTAGCGGGGAGTAGATTTGAACTACTGATCTCTGGGTTATGAGCCCAGCGGGT
>CAYHAK010000027.1:15906-22123 GCA_964354625.1 uncultured Candidatus Bathyarchaeia archaeon | reverse complement strand
TTGACGTCTGCGGGGATCCAGTAGGGATTTATCAATGGAAAGTAGTCCATGTTGATATTGTCGCGCGCGCTTATCAAAGATTCCTCCAGCCCATCTTATCAAACAGCAAACAGAATGAACCAAATCCATCTCATCAGAAAACAGTGCGGCGGTCTTCTTATGGAACTCCTTTCGCGCGCGAGGGAAGGCTCTTAGGTCCAGCAATGCACATATTCAGTCCGTAGAGGCGAGAAAGTTGACAGAAATGGAAAAAACGTCAGAAGCGAGGCTTTGCACGCGCTACCTTCAGAGAATGTAGCATTCTGTAGAGGTGTAGCAACGCTGAATAGGAACTGGAACGGGTTGTGGGTACTATGCTGATGCGTGCCTATAGTGACCCTTTACGTGGACCGTTCTTTTCTTTGCTCCAGGCTTCCTTCGCGTGAATGGTCGGATTTTTGGCATGATCTTATCACCAATCACATGTAAGACCATCCGTCTAAAGAAAAGCATTATGAACTCGTGCTCAATATCAGGAATCCAGCCAGCGTGTGATGGTTCTAGCAGTGATTGAACCTGCTTGTGGAGAGCGCGCGCCGAGCGCATGTGTCCTGTGTTCTGCCGGGCATGTTTGGCTCAAGGTTTTTATGTGTAAACAGTTTTAATAGGAGACGCCACAATACACCTACGAAAGGAGAGCCAACTGATGTTCAAGCTCAAGGTCTCAGACGCTAGACTTCTCCGAGACATGATTACAAGCATAAGCATACTTGTTGATGAGGCCACGTTCAAACTTGCCCCCGAAGGCATAACCCTCCGAGCCATGGACCCCTCACGTGTAGCCATGGTAGACTTCGAATGGCCCAAAACCGTCTTCGAAGAATACCAATGCGACGCACCCGCAAAGATGTGCGTGAATATAACCGAACTGCTAAAGCTTCTGAAACGAGCAGGTAAAGACGAAACCGTCGAGCTTTCGCTTGACGAGAAGACAGGCAAACTGCAAATCAAAATCGCAGGCAAGTACGCCCGCAACTTCACCATGCCCACGCTTGAAGCCTCCGAGGAAGAAGTGCCGACGCCAAAGCTGACTTTCAACGTTAGGGTCAAGGCCACCACAAGCGGTCTAAGCCAAGCCGTCGAAGACGCCCAACTCGTGAGCGACCACGTCCGCATTGAAGCCGACGCTGAAAAGCTTGTCTTCAACGCTTCAGGTGACCTAATGGGCGCTGAAATCTCACTGCAGAAGGGCAGCGACACGATTCTCGATCTTGAAGCGAAAGAGCCTTCGAAAGCCACGTTCAGCCTCAGCTACCTCTCCGAAATCATCAAAGCCGCCTCCAACACCAGCGAAATCGGCACCCTCGAATTCTCCAGCAACATGCCCGTCAAACTCGACTTCCAACAGGCAAAAGAAGGCAAACTCACTTTCTACCTAGCCCCAAGAATCGAAACCGAATGACGAGAACCGCAAGATGCAACGCGCTTTTGCTATTTTCGCAAAGAGCGATTATGCAAGATATCCTTTTCTAAAGGCGGCTGCGAGATACATGAGAATTCCCGATCTGGGAATTCAGGATCTACTAGATCCGGAACTCAAACCTGTGCTTGAGCGCGCGAGGGAAAGGCTCGAAGAGGCCATACTATCCACATACGTCGGCAGGGATCCCAAGGAAGGCATGAAAAAGGATGACATCGAGCTCCTGTCGTTTCTTGCTGCCATACTGTTGTCCGTGGCAACGCAGAACTCCTTCATCAAAAAGAGATATGCGCTGGCAGAAGCAAATGGAGCATATGAGGAACTGCAAAAAGAGCCAAAGGAGAGGGTCCTAGAGTTCGCACGAAACTACAAATGGAAACTCTCATTAAACACCCAAATGCTCGACATACCATACGAATTTGAACTGTCCTTCGTAGACTATCTGCGCAACACAACACAACTACGGGAAAGAGAATGGAAGCTCGTCAATCGCCCATTGACGAACGGCAAAGTCTACCTGACACAAAACAATGTTGTAAGACTTCTGAAGGAAGAGGTTCGCAGAGACATCGAAACACGACTGGACATAGAAGATCTGCCTAGTTTCCCACCAGAAATAGTAGAAATAGCTGAAACTATGAAGAAGCTCTCGGCCGAAATGATTGGCGAGGCAGAAATGGAAGGGTTCCCAAAAACCGTGGTGCAGCAAGCGTTTCCGCCATGCATCAACGCATTGTATCAGGCTTTCTCTTCTGGCCGCCACCTTTCGCACATAGGACGCTTCACACTGACCTCGTTCCTCATAAACGTCGGCATGCCCACCGAAACCGTCATCGGACTCTTCAAAAGCGTCTCAGACTACAACGAAAGAATGACCCGCTACCAAGTCGAACACATTGCAGGCGACAAAGGCTCGCGCACACGCTACACGCCTCCCAGCTGCGACACACTACGCACGCACAGCGTGTGCACAAACCCGGATGACCTATGCAAAAGAATACGCCACCCACTAGGCTACTACCGAAGGAAAACTTGACGATGCTTGAACCTTCAGTGAAAGCGGCTTGACTAACAACAGGCTTTATATAGTAAGTATGAGATTACTGAACAACACTCAGGCGGTAAACCCAGCAATGAACACGCAAGCTCCTTGCACGATAGGCCTAGAGGTCAAAGAGGAAATAGAGAGCTTGCATCTAAGTTACACAGACGATTTCCACCCGTTCTTCGAAGGAGACTTGGCAGCAAGATCTGAGATTGGCGTGATCCTGCCAACCTATTGCGAAGCGGCAAACATTGAGAAACTGATCACCGAAATTGAGGGTCTGAACCTCCGACTTTCAATTCTCCTGCTGGACGATTCAAGCCCAGATGGCACGGCAGACATTGCAAGGGCTCTCCAAAGAAAATACCTCAACATTCTGCTTCTTACAAGACCGAGGAAAACTGGACTGGGAACCGCAATAACAGATGGGTTCAAGGTGTTCCTGTCGCTAGAGAATCCGCCAGAGTACATCGTGACAATGGATGCGGACTACTCTCACAATCCCAAAGATGTCCCTCGCGTGGTGGCGGCCGCAAAGGAAGGCAAAGGGCTTGCGATAGGAAGCAGATACCGCAGAGGAGGAAAGATAGAAAACTGGAGCCTATTCCGACTGATAACAAGTCGGATAGCTAACCTCATAGCATCATCAGTCGTCAAGGCCCCAATACGGGATTATACCAGTGGGCTGCGATGCTATTCAACAAAACTCGTCAGAACAATCGTGAACGATCTGCACTGCCAAACCTACGAAATACAAATAGAGACAATCCGGCAGTCGCATCAGCGCGGGTTCTGCATAAGCGAGGTTCCAATGACCTTCATGAACAGAAAGAAAGGAAAATCGAAACTGAGCTTCAACGAAATAGCACAGTTCCTTTCGTACATCCTATTCAAGGCAGTTCTGGAGCATCGACATCAACACTGAAGGCGATACACATACTTATGCGCGCGCGACCCTTTGTCAATTTTCGACATTCGAAGTGACTAGGTACTATGCTTGGCTATTCAGAAGCGCGCGCTCTTGTCCTTCATTGGAACCAGAAGAGAGACGCTGGTTGACCAGAGTCTTTATAAAAACAGGTTCATCTAACTTTACCTTCGCATGAGGAATCCCATTGAAGGTAGCTCTTTGCCACCATTATAGCCTTACCTTTCATGGAGGCGGCGAACGATTTCTCGTCGAGGTGGCAAATCAGTTGATAAAACGAGGACACAGCGCAGTAATCTATGCATTACCGTTTGCAGGAAGGCCGATCAACCTTGATAGGGTTCTCCAAGGAATTGAATATCACGAGAGCTTGGTTCACCGCATCCATGACGTAGATGTTGCGTACTTCATCTATGCACCACTTGTTCACAATCTCTTTTTGGGCAGCTTCCCGAAAATTGGCGCATTGCATGCATTCGTATTCTTGGAGGAGCTACAACACGACGAAATTAGGACAATGAACCACGTGAGCTTTGTCAAACAATTCGGGCTTTCAAGGTTTCTCTCAAACTTGTATTTTGACAGATTTGACAAAAGACAGATGAATGGCTTTGACGCCATACACGTCATCAATAGAGAAGCACAAGCATTAATCAATGGTAAGAAAAGAGTCTACTATGTTCCCAACTGGGTTGACGTTTCCCGTTTTCAGCCAATTAGAGAGAAAGAGACAAGGTTCTCCGTTCTTTTTGCAGGGAGAAGGACGAAAGGGTTTTCCACATTCGTCGAGATCGCCAATCTTCTCAGCAAAGACGGAATAGACTTTCTTGCTGTAGGACCGGATCTAGAGGGCACCCAAAATGTGAAGAATCTTGGGTTCATTACCGATGCCAATGAGCTCATAGATCTGTATTCAAAGGTTCATGTGCTGGTTTATACAAGCAGAATCGATGTTTTTCCGTTGACTTTGCTAGAAGCAGCTGCATGCAAGGTTCCCATTGTTGCCTTGCCGACTAGGGCAATACAAGGGCTTAACCTGCCGCTTTCCTATGCAACATCAGCAAAAGAGTTTGCACAAGTGATCTTCAAGCTGCAAAACGCTTGGCAAACAAGAGGAGAAGACTACACTGAACTGGCTGAGGGGATGCGAGCAGGGGCAATGCAATATGACGTAAATAGCGTATTTCCCAAATTCTTGGATATGCTGAAGGAGGTTGCTATGCTTTCCACAGGTTAACGGAGATTAGCACATATCTTCGTGCGAGAGGGCGCACGCTTCGAACGAAACTCGGCTACAAGGTTTACATCTTGCTTGCGATCTTCGCATATACTATTATCTTTTCGATAGTTGAGATAATACTCTACCGTTCTTTCAGGATTTTTACATGGGACTTGGGAATTTTCAACCAAGCTTTCTGGAACACTCTTCATGGAAGACTCTTGTATTACACTGCAGACATTGGAATCTACACGACAACTGGTTGCTACTTGGCAGCGCACTTCAGTCCAATCCTCCTATTGATACTCCCGTTTTATGCCATTTGGCCGTCGGGAGAAATCCTCCTTATTATAGGCACCTTTGCTGTAGCTGTCGGAGCACTGCCAGCCTACTCAATCGCCAACTACTTTCTGAAAAATGAGAAACTAGCAGTAATTCTGGGGGTCTTCTACCTGCTTTATCCTCCATTGCAGGGAATCACACTTTCTGGGTTTTCGCCTGAGTCACTCATGGGAACTCTTTTCCTTTTCATTGTCTGCTACTTGGTAAAGGCTGATTTCAAGAAGCTGGCAATTGTTGTTCCACTTGGACTGATGGCCCATGAAGCGTCAATACCAGTGATCACCTTCATAGCTCTGTATGGCATGTTTCACTATCGCTCCGCGAAAAGCAGAGGATTCCAAGCCTCACTGATTATTCTGGTCACATGCACTCTATATTTCTTCATCGCGCAATATGGGAGAGTCTTTTTCGGTTGGACCGGTCAACAATCCTTGTGGCATGAATGGGCACCATTAGGAGCCACTGGCACAACAGACCTTCCCTTCAAAATCCTTCAGAATCCAATAGGAGCTGGGCAAGCTTTAGTATCTGATGGTGCGGCAAAACTGTCATACATAGCTTTGCTTTTGCTTCCAGCTTTGTTCTTGCCCCTCTTGGGCTTACGAGGTCTCATCCCAGCATTTCCGTTTCTCTTCATTGCAATGTTTTCATCTTACCGTTTGTACTACAGCTTGGAAGGGCACTATGCAGCCTTTGTAGCACCATTCATCTTCTTAAGTTTTCTTCATGGTTTGATAAGGTTGCAACGGAGGCCTCGTTTGAAAATCCCCGTTTTCAAATTGGTGAAGCTAGCTCTTTTGGTGACCGTGGCTTCGCTTGTGATTCTGCTTCCATTAGTATACTCTCAGTATCAGGTTTTCAATGCAGATGGCGAAAAAAACAATGTAATCAGAGACTTCATTTCGCGCATTCCACAGAATGCTTCAATACTCACCCAGAGCAACATTTTCCCGCATGTTTCAAGTAGACCAGATGCATATACGATTGCGCCGCCCATTTGGAGCCCTGAATATGAGCGCGTCGATAAGGAAATATTGCAGAATCTCGGCAGACTGGATGTAAGATATGTGCTTCTTGATTTTTCGTCGGAGCCAGCCTTTTCTTCCGCCGCCAACCTTATCTATACAGATTTCATCGTCCCAAATGGAAATAGATATAGTTTAGTCGATGCAAAAGACGGCGTGGTGCTATTCTGCTCAAAAACATAGTCATCGCCTATCCACC
>CAYHAK010000027.1:0-15806 GCA_964354625.1 uncultured Candidatus Bathyarchaeia archaeon | reverse complement strand
GCAAAAGACGGCGTGGTGCTATTCTGCTCAAAAACATAGTCATCGCCTATCCACCTGTGCCAACGAGAGAGTTCGCCCAGGCGATTGTGCCCTTGATATATAAGACGTTCTAGCGCGCTTACCAACTGGGGGTGCAGGTGGCTAAACAAACCTGTTTGAACGAGGGAATAAATATAAGTAGGCGTCAAACAGCCTCGTAAGCATTGACTTGAATCAATGCTCTATCCACATTGGGGCGACGCTTCCAATGGAAAACGAAAAAACTTCAAGAAGACCCGGGAGAGCAATTTCGATATTCATTGTCGTCACTTTAGGTGTGAATGTGGTTCTGACAGGAATCAATGCATACTTTACCGTTCAGTTTAATCGAAATCTAACACCTCTTGGTTTTCGGAGTAGCATGTCAAATTCCACTTTTTTCATGGTCGCCAGAGCTTATGATTCTAATCTGGGGAAGCCAGCCGCATATTTCAGTCAAGAAGGTGTGATTGAACAGACTGTACACTACGGTATACTATTCGTAGCCGTCCAAGTTGTAACGCCTCACTATGGAGCTTTGACCATTGGGCTGAAAGATTATTATGCGACAGAATCTGAATATCTCAGCTCTGAAAGGCGAAGCGAGAGAGAAGTATCTTTTGCAGACGAGAAAGAGAGCCACGTTCATATTCTGATCCCCGGGTTGAACCAGATAAGTGTCCGCGCGCGCCAAATGCGAGACAAAAACTTGCCAGTTGAAAGCGCCGGGACTCAAATCAAGGAAGTGTCCTCTTCATTGAGGATTGGACGGTTCGTGGAGATGCATTTATGGTTAATGAGGCATGGTTTCCGCGATTATATCATAGTGACTGCGGCAAGCCAAAGGCAATTGGAGGCATCGTGCTGAAAACACATAAGAATCGTCATAGAAACAGTCTCGCTGGACCGAAGAAGGCAAACTGGGTCATCTTCATTATTTTCGAGGTGGTCATGAGTTTCATTTCACGTATGCATATCGTGGGAATAGTGAAACAAATAAGCGTTATGCTAGAGAGGAAACTTCGAAATGTTGCCTCGACGCTGTTAGGGAACGTTCTATTGAGAAACCATGTTATCACTGTAAATGGTGTCCAGTATTATTTGTCCGATGAACGGCTCGAGAGCCTTGTTACCCTGTTCGCTGAATACGAGAGATTTGTATGGAAATACCTCAAACCAGCCCCGGGTGAAGTGTTCATCGACGTAGGTGCACATGTAGGGAAGTACTCATTGCGAGTTGCAAAAGTCGTCAAAGATGAGGGCCTTGTCATTGCACTGGAGCCACATCCTGGAAACTACCGAGCTTTGCTAAAAGGTATACAGCTTAATGGCTACAGAAATATCGTTGCGCTCAATGTCGCGGCTTGGGATAAGAACTGCAAACTTAAACTGTTTGTTCACGAAGCAGCTGTTCACCACTCCGCCAAGATTGATCTGGGACTAGGGTACGTAGAAGTTGATGCTTGGACAATAGATCAAGTTACGTCAGAGCTGGGCGTCAAGCGTGTTGATTGGATCAAGATAGATGCCGAAGATGCAGAAACGGAGGTCATAAAGGGGCTCGAGGAAACCTTGGCAAAATTCCATCCACGACTAATTGTAGAAATACAATGGAAAAGCCTAGAAGAAGTTCTAAGGCTCATGGAAGACTATCACTATGCTGGCAAACCTATCGAAGGTGAGCAGAACCCCAGAGCCAAATGGGGCTATTTCTATTTCGAACCTCTTGCAACTCGAGTTGCCCAGTGAGCCTGGGCGCGCGTCCTATGTTCACTTCGATTATGAAGACTAAGACTACAACAATGGCAAGCAGTATTTCCAATGGCTACTTCTCCTACGATAGCAAGACAAGACTACTCATGCGCTAATATAACGTATTAGAAGGATGCGTCTGTTCTCTCACCAGTTTCCACTTATGAAGTGCAACTGCTACAGGATTCTAGGGGCAAGCGTTGGACGAAATGCTTTTTATGCGTCGCGCAAATCTAGATCTGACTGAACTTGAATTCAATCGCTTTTCTACAAGAGGCATTTCATAACTATTACAAGACTTGCTCTCTAGAAATGATTCAGGCGGTTGAAAGGCGCGAGTTTGGATTTGCGTCATTTGAAGGCTGGATGCTTAGACACAAGAGCTTCAAGAAAATGGATGAGCTTGAGCAGCTTTTGCGCGACTTCATTCCGCAAGATGCCTACGTTTCTTGCGCATACTATGAAGACCCAGCATCTGAAATGGAAAAAAAGGGTTGGTTAGGTGCTGACTTGATCTTTGACATTGATGCTGATCACATCTCCACATCTTGCGACAGATTTCATGACACGTGGACTTGTAGCGATTGTGGCTTCACTGGAAGAGGTCTTGTCCCGGAGAAATGTCCGATCTGCAATAGCGAACGGTTCAAGGAAAGCAAATGGCTATGTGAGACTTGTCTTACATCCGCTAAAATGGAGACCATCAAACTTCTAGAGATCCTCGTGCAAGACTTCGGATTTTCCAAAAACGAAATCCACACATTCTTTTCAGGGCATCGTGGTTATCACGTCCAAATCGAGAGTGAATCGCTCAAGACGCTTGACAGTGGCGGACGCAAAGAAATCGTAGACTACGTCTCTGGCACAGGCTTAGACATATCTATCGCCAGCATAAGGCGCACATCTCCAAACCCTGTCAGCGCTCGCCCAGTTTCAGAAAATCATGGCTGGCACAAAAGACTTTTTTCTGGTATGAAGACATTCATCTCGAATGCTAATGAGCAAGATCTAGCGGGAATCGGGATAGGCAGAAAAGAAGCCAGAAGGATATTGAAGAATAGGGAATCAGCTCTGAAAGGGGGGGTTGAAGCAGGGGCTATGCGTGAGATCAGGGGTATCGGTCAGGAAACTTGGGCGAAGATAGCGGAGCACGGTGTGAGGACACAATCCGCAGTAGTAGACACAGTCGTAACAACCGACATACATCGATTGTTTAGGTTGACAGGAACACTTCACGGCAGGACTGGGTTCAGAAAGGTTGAAATTGCTGGTGTATCCATAGATGACTTTGACCCATTTGGAAGTGCAGTAGCTTTTATAGGCGGCTCAGCGACAGTTCTTGTCTACGATTCGCCTGAATTCAGGCTAGGGAATGAGACGTTTGGCCCGTACAAGAATCAGGAAGTTGAGTTGCCAACTGCTGCGGCAGTGTTGCTTGTCTGCAAAGATAGAGGGGAGGTCATAGACCGGAATGTATGATGAACTGCAGGAGGTCTGGAAACACGAGGTTGAAAACGCTGAGCTGCAGAGATTAGAGCTGGGTTTTTACTCCAAAGCTGCTGACTATCTAAGGCGGCTCAGGGAAGAAGGACGAATGCTTGACAAGAGAACTGTGAAGTCGAGGCTCCTCGAAAAAGAGGCTCACAATGTCCAGAAAATGGTTTTTGAATTGGTTCGTATCAGATGCAAGAAATCAGTCAAGAGAGCTTCCACGTCAGAAGGAATTCCATCAGATCTCTTGACCGAAGAAGAACGGAGGATCTTCAAGGGGTTATTGCCTGTATCTGAGGCCTGCGAAGACCTTGCCAAGAATATTCTCAGAGGTCAGGTTCCTATGGAGACCACTTCTCAAGAACACAACAGAATCCCTTTGCGCTTCCTGAAGACTGTCCCCGGAATTATTGGTGCAGACATGAAGAACTACGGTCCCTTTGAGTCCGAGGACGTTGCATCCGTGCCGACCGAAAATGCAAAGATTCTGGTCAGACAAGGGTTGGCTGAAGAGATCGCAGCTGCCTGACTTCAGAGAAGTTGCCCAATCCCGATTAACCATTGTCCCTTGCTCTGATCTTCTCTATGCTAGCCGATCTTCAGCTCCTCATGATCACTAGGTCTGACTGAACTTGCGTGGCGGTTCCCAATCCTCTGCCACAAGGTTTGGCTTCCGATTATTATCATGGGATAGCAGATGATCCACACTATTGAGTACAATGAACCATAATAGTCGTGAAATAGCCCCCAGTCACCCTTGCCTACCGCGATCACAAAGAGGGTTACTATTCTCAGTATGTTAATAAGATAAGTGACTGCCGCACCGATCACAAAGTAAGCAATCTTTGCTCTGAGCGAGATAGTGCTTCTCTTTAGAAACAGCATAATCGTTACTGTATAGATTAGGAGACTTTCAACTCCAGAACACGGCCAAGCTATGAGCGCCCCAAATGATCCTGTCGAGTTCCGGGCAATCAAGTATGGCATACCTTGCACTGTGGGACCCAAAACAGTCTGGTACCCCATTAGGTTGAGAACGTAGGCTGCAAGCTTAGCTGTGGGTGAAACCATGATCTGGAAGGGTGTAAACTCTCCAAACGGGTAGATGTTGTCAATCGTGTATATGCCCCCAATGATTATCAAGAAGAACGTGGATATTGAATAGTCCTTCAGTCCACTTTTCCCGTATTTTGAGATTACTACCAAGGCGAACAATGCGGCAAATACTAGGTATTCTGTTGAAAGTGGCATCAGTTCTGCCCATCCTGACTTGATGTTTTGCTGTTTGGCGAAATCAACAATAATCTGGTTCAATGCGAATCTGTTGGCCACGATTACATAGATTGTGGGAAGAAAGAGAGCCATTGCGAAGACAATAGTTCTCATGGATCGTATCCTGTGTTTGTAGGCCCGGATTCTGTCCCAGTTCAGAATCGTCTCCAGGGCAAGAAGCCATACGAAGAAGAGATAGTACATTCTGTTCTTCCACGTTCCAGTCCATGTTGCCTCGAAAGAACTCGGATAAAGAGAGTACAAAATGACAATAGGTACGATGAAAGACAAAAGAGGCAACAATTTGTCAAGTATGGTGATGGCGTTCTTGGTTGCACTATCAGTATTCAGCATTGGCCTCTCCGTTCCCATATCCAAGCTCAGCAATAGTACTCTGCTGTTGCTTAAAAGCGATGCCTACCAATATGGTTATCAATTCTGATTCCAACGGGTTGAACACTTGGATTTGTTTTTGGTCTAGCAGATGCTTGATCATTCGGGCGAAAAAGTATAAGTGTTTGTGTGTTTTCTTTATGGACGGCTGTAGTGATCTGAGTGAACGTTCCCAAAGAGACGAAGACGTACTGTCCGAAATGCAAGACGCATCAGGTTCATGCCGTTTTGCTTTACAAGGCTGGCAAGCGCAGAGCCTTGGCTGTAGGTGAACGTCACCATGATCGGGAAAAAAGAGGGTACGGCGGGCAAAAGTATCCGCTTCAGAGAGAGTTTGCGAAGACGACGAAGAAGCAGACCTTGAAGCTCAAGTGCAAGGTTTGCGGGTACCAGCGACATAAAGATGGCATGAGATTGAGGAAACTGGCCATTGTTTGAGATTTGAGGTTGTTATTATGGCTGAATGGGAGAAGCTGATTCCGAAACCGAGAAGCTGTTTCATACGGGTGAAATGCTTGAAATGTGGTAACGAGCAGATAGTCTTCGGGAGTTCCGTGAATAGAGTTACCTGTAACGTTTGCGGAACCGAGCTTGCTGAGCCTTCCGGCGGGAAGGCAAAAATCAAGGGCGAAATCCTGGCAGTATTCGAATAAGGATGAACTCCGTGATGGCGGCCGAGAAACCGGAATGGCCCGAAGCAGGCGAATTGGTCATAGCCACCGTGCAGTCCGTAACCGACTTTGGCGCCTATGCGAATCTGGATGAGTACAACAAGAGGGGGTTGCTGCATGTCTCTGAGATCTCTTCTTCATGGATCAGGAACATCCACGTTTTTGTTCGCGAAGGCCAGAAGGTTGTTTTGAAGGTCCTACGGGTAGACCTGGAAAAGAGACACATAGACTTGTCCCTCAGGAGAGTTACAAAGAGAGAGAAAATCGAGAAGATGATGGCATGGAAGAAAGAGAGAAAGGCTGAAACCCTGCTTCGAAGCGTCGCGGAGAAGACAGGCATGTCGGCGGACGAGGTCTATGAGAAGGCAGGCGCGCTCGTTGAAAAAGAGTACGGCCTGTACGAAGGCTTCGAAAAAGCCGCCAAAGAAGACGCCGAATTTCTAACGAAGATTGGCGTTCCTGAAAAGATTGCGGCCGTTTTTGTCGAGGTCGCAAAGGAAAGGATACACGTACCAATGGTCAGCGTGAAAGGTGTCGTCGAGCTTCGGTGCACCAAGCCGAACGGTGTGAAAGTCATAAAAGAAGCTTTTCTGAATGCGAAGAAGACGGAAAAATCCAAAGAAGGCAAATTTCGCTTTTACGTCATTGCTGCACCGAAATACTGCATCGAGGCCATGGCTGAGGACTACAAGAGTGCAGAAGACCTTCTTCAAAAAGTTGCCCAGAACATCATTGCGAGCGTGGACAAGTCTGGTGGACAGGGCTCCTTCAGAAGGGAGAAATAGTGGTTTGGCTTCTGAGAAAATGCGAGAAATGCGTAAAATACACGCTTGAAACTGACGAATGCCCCCATTGCGGTGGAAGAGTCAGAGTGCCTCACCCCGCGCGTTTTTCGCCCGACGACAAATACCTCAAGTACCGGATGGCCTTGAAAAGGGAGAGTCAAACCCGTGAAGGAAACGTTCATTAAAGAACTCACGAAATTCGAGTTGAACACTCCTGTTCTGATAGAAGGCCTCCCTGGACTGGGTCTCGTGGGCAAGATAGCTATTCGCTACTTGGTCAAGCAGCTCAAGGCAGAGAAGGTTGCCTATCTGCATTCACCACATTTCCCGTATTTCGTGCTCGTAAGCAAGAAAGGAAGCGTCAGACTTCTTCGCGGCACATTCTACGCTTGGAGAAATGAAGGAGGGAAGAATGGCCTTCTTTTCTTCACTGGAGACAGTCAAGCTCAGACCATTGAGGGGCAATACGAGATTTCTGACTGCTTACTCGATTTCGCTGTGAAACATAACGTTAAGCTAATCATCACCTTAGGTGGATACCGGATGGAGGTGAAAGGTGAACCTAAGGTTATCGCGGCTGCGACAGATCCAGAATTGCTCAGCAAGGCTCAGAAGGCAGGAGCCCTAGTAAGCCCCGTCGGAAGCCCAATCGTCGGTACAGCTGGCCTAATACTGGGCTTAGCACGCTTCAAGAGGGTTGATGCCCTTTGTCTACTGGGAGAGACACGAGGATACCTGCCTGACCCGAAGGCCGCGAAGAGCGTCGCAGAAGTCCTGCAGAATCTGTTTGATCTCAAGGTTGACTTGAGCGGACTGGACGAAGAGATCGCCAAGGCTGACAAGATGGTCGCGCGTCTGCAGAAAATTGAAGAAAGAAGGGTGTCAATGGCTGAAGAGGTTCGGAAAGAAGAAGACAAGAAAGTCACTTACATCTCATAGCCGTCAGAGGTCCAACTCTTTCCTAATCATCTTGACAATCCTTTTGGCTGCGTTTCCATCCCCGTAGGGAGACTTTCTCGGAAGCTCTCTTGGCTGTTCCAATACCCTGTTCATGGCCTTCAGTATACTCTGTTTTTCCACGCCGACGACTTGAGCAAAGCCTGCAATGACGGCCTCATGTCTTTCGGTGGAAAGGCGAATAACCAAAACAGGTTTCCTGATCGCAGGCGCCGTTGCCTCTTCCTGTATTCCACCGGAATCTGTCACTATCATCTCGCAATGTCTCATCAGGATCAAGAAGTCAAGATATCCTTGCGGTGGCAGAATCTGTATGTTTCCCGATCTTAGAGCCCTAGCGAACATCTTGTTCTGCCGTAGTCTCTTCTTCGTCCGCGGATGCATCGGATAGACAACAGGTACAGGTGCCTCGGCGAAGGCTTCCATAAAACCCGTAAGAACGGCTGCGTCGTCGACGTTTTCTGCCCTGTGTGCTGTGGCCAGAGCGAATCTTTCAAATCGAAGGCTTTCCATGACCTTCGATTTCTTCTCCGCCATCGGAAGGTGCTGAATCACAGCGTCTATGACGGTGTTCCCAGTTACGCAGATTTTTCCCCAGACACTCTCTTTCTTCAAGTTGTTCTTTGCCTCTTCTGTGGGTGCGAACAAGTAGGTTGAGATGTGGTCTGTCAGGCGTCTATTGTGTTCTTCAGGCATACGCAGATCAAAGCTTCTCAGTCCAGCCTCGACGTGGCCGACTGGTATTCCAAGTTTCACCGTAGCCAAGGATGCTGCAAACGCTCCGTTCGTGTCTCCTTCAACCAAAACCACTGCAGGTCGAGTCTTCTCGAGAAGCCGCTCTATACGCATTATTATCTGGGCAGTTTGCGTGCCTTGCGAAAACGCCTTGAGCTTGTAGCTGTGGTCAGGCATTGGCAGTTCGAGATCATCAATGAATTGCTGTGACATGTTGTAGTCGTAGTGCTGACCACAGTGAACGAATACTGATGGGGTCGCGCCTTCTCGCAATGCCCTGAGCACTGGAGCCATTTTTATGATTTCTGGTCTGGTACCGACAACGACCATTACCTGCTTCATTGCACATTTCCAGCTTGCGTTTAGGTAATAGCAAGGATGCATTCTTAACGTTTCTCTAGGACTCAGAATCCTCTTGCTGGAATATGATTTCAGATACTTTTGCAGATTCTTGAGCTCAAGTTGGATGCTTGGATTATTACCGCTAGAATGCTTATCGTTTGCGACACACAACTCGCTTTATCTATCTTTAGAGTATTTCATCCCCTGAAGCTTGCATGGAGATATGAAATATGGGCTTGTTAAGAAACGCTAGAGCCTTAAGTACTGTAGTGACGACGTTGATCATTCTAGTGGTTTCAGTTCTACTTGCCACGGTCGTAACATTCTATGCAATAAACGTCACAACCACAAGGATTCAGGAGGAGTCTCTATTCCTGACGAAACAACACGTATGGTACAACACGAGTGGTTCATGGGCTCAGGCAGCACTGGTCATCGTTAATACTGGTGGAAAAGACGTTGTTTTCGACAAGCTTTCAGTGCGAGGGCAGGAATCCCAATGGAGCGGCGTTTACTATTGGAGAACCAACACTGTAACAGTTTCAGACGACTTAGCCGTAACCACTAACCCTCTCAGCGGTTCAACTGCGTCCATTACTGTTCAAAACGCTTCAAGAGCCTTCAGCCAAGCAACCAATGACTTGACCTTGAAATCTGGCTGGACTACGGTCGTCTACATTATGAATCCCGACAGCATCGCATTGAATGACGTCGGATTGACAGTCGGCATAACGCTTTTCACGTCGAATGCCCAGTACTACAAGGAAACTAATGTTGCAGCAGCACAATAGCCGAGCCTTCTTTTTTTCCACTTAAATGCTTGGCGATGTCAAGTCTTCTTAAGGTAGTCTTCTCTAGGCGAGTATATTGTTCCTTCGCGCAGCAATTGCCCAATAAGCCTGTCTGCTTCTCCCCTCGGAACCTTGTGCTTGATTTCCAATTCCTCCAGAAGAGCTCTTTTTTCGACCAGTCCCGTGTCCTTCTCCATTTCCATTAGCGTTGACAAAACTATCTGGAGTCTGTCTCTCACGCTCTTGGGTTTCCCTGTCATTATGAGGTCTATGTCCATCTTGTACGAGGACAAGTCTATGCCCACTTCTTCGAGCGACCTTTTCATTATTGCAACGGCCGCTTCAGCATCTTCGGCTGTCACTTCCTTTCTGAGGGCTGAGCGTGCTCTTGCTTCAGCTGTTCGTACGAGGGATTCGAGTTGGCGCGCTGTTATTGCGACTGGTGAGCCTTCGGCTTCGCTGGCTGAACGCATTGCCAGATAGAAGTCGTTGAGACGTTTAACTGCGTCATCGCTTAGGATTGGTCTGACTCCTTTTGAGTAGCTTATGTATTTCCGAAGCAGCTCTGAGGGTATCAGTGCCTCCGTCGCGGTGAGGCCTTTTCTGTGGAGCCCAAGGATATGCTCAGACATTTTGCCATCTGTCTCCTTGTTCGGCACGTCTCTCAGAACGAAGATTAGGTCGAATCTCGAAAGGATCGTCACGGGCAGCGATATGTTTTCTGCCACAGTTCTGTGGGGTTCATATCTCCCCAAGGCCGGGTTGGCGGCCGCGAGTATAGCTGTCCTTGCGTTGAGGGTGGCGACGATTCCGCCCTTTGCCACTGAAACAGTATGCTGTTCCATGGCCTCGTGGATGGCGACTCTGTCCTCTGGACGCATCTTGTCCATTTCATCAATGCATGCAATTCCCTTGTCCGCCAAGACCAATGCTCCGGCTTCAAGGCTCATCCCGCCGCCCTTTTCCCGTATTACGGCAGCAGTCAAGCCTGCGGCGGTTGTGCCTCTTCCAGAAGTGTAGAGCCCTCGCGGGGCGATTCTGGCAACGTATTGCAGGAGCTGAGATTTCGCCGTTCCCGGATCTCCTACAAGCAAGGCGTTCATTTCCCCCCTAATCGATATGTCGGGGAGAGTCTTGGCCACGCCACCGAAGAGGATATACATTATTGCCTCTTTCACATGATCGTACCCATAGATTGACGGCGCGATCGAGTTGACGATTTTCCGATGTATCCACGGGTCTTTTGCAAGTTCCAGTATCTTTTCTTCTTCCTCAGGTGTGGGAAGTGACGTTTCCGGTTCCTTTCCCAACACTTCAATCGAGTTGGCGTCTATGTGCAGGGTGAACGTGCGAAGCTTTCCGACTCCTGGCAGTGTCGGCGCAACTGCACGGGTTATGCCTACTGTTGAAACGTGGTCTCCGGGTCTGGCTAGATCAACTATCTCGCTTCCAACCAGCTTGACGTTCAGTGTTCGTGGAAGCTGGCCCGGCGGCATGTCTTCTGGCCTTTCCTGCAGCCTGAGATCCTGAGAATCTATGAACGTGGACTCCTCTTGGACGAAGTCGAATGGTCCTTTCGAGCCGCAGTCCGGGCTACTGCATGCAAAGGGAGCTTTGAGGAATAGACCTACTTGGGCTATGGGAATTACGGTACCACATCTTTTGCATTTGAATGCGCCCTGCATGACCATTGGACGTACGGGCGAGGAGCGGACGACTACGCCCTCAACCATGATGAGTTTGCCGATATGCTCGGAACCCAGTTTTCGAAGCGGCGCAGCCTCAAGCAATCTGACAATCCTAACGTCGATGTTTTCGATTTTCTCCGCGTATTCTTGGTCCTCTATCTGCAATTGGGCGTAAGCGGCGTTGTTGGCATGTTTCAGATATTCCTCTGGCCTTTCCAGAAGCTCTTCGGCGAGCTTCTGATCAAAAGCCAGAAGCTCTTCAAACTCGACCATGAGTGATGTCTTGCCTGTGACCGACAATTGCGAGATCCGCTGACGGAATCTTTCAGTTTTCAGTAGTTCCTGAAAGCGTTCCTGTGGGTCTACTACTTCCAGCTCTTCCGTCATTCTTCCACCTCTTCATTCTTCAGTATCTGGGTGCGCCAGTCATGGATGAGATGAGAGAGCTGATTGTGAAGGAATATCTCTTCTCCTGTGAGGTTCTTGGTCATCTGCTCTGTGTGTGTTGGGGCTGAGGCAAGTGAGACGATTTTCCTCAATCTCGAGTTTACGATGTCGTGTGACAGGCTCCTGAAGGTTTCGTATTCACGCATCTTCTCTGGCGCCTTGACGGACTGTTCTTTTAGCTCCGCAAGATGCCTACGAAGCTTCGGGTAGAAATCATCTGACAATCTTGATATTTGCCCTGCTGTTTGAGCCCGTTCCTTCCATTGGATCTTGAAAAGCTTGGCTGCATCTAGCAGTTCTTCTTCGCGGAAATGTGCGATTCCTGATTTCTCGAGTTCTTTGGCTATCCAGTAGCGAACTTCGTATTCGTTTCCTTCCTCGAAGGGTCCCACGTTTAGTCCTGCAAGCTTGATTTCAGCCAGACTTCTGTTCGCAACGGTTCTCACGAGCGAGTTTTCGAAAGCGAAATCGTGTTTTCTGATAACTGCAAGAGCCTTCGTTTGCATTCTCTCCCTCCGTCTCGGGATTTATGCTAGTGTCTAGGAGATATAAAAAGTGTAGTCGAAGAAATCCGACAGTATCCCCAGTGTCTCCAAGCAGGAACAATGCCTCTTGTTTGCGCCGGTTGGGAGGGTTGCAGTTGCATGAAGCGTTTCTTCTGCCTCCAAAGTAAGGCTTAAAAGCTAGCATTCTTTTTCTCCATCTTGCTTTACAAACGTAAAGGTGAAAGACATGTCTGAAACAAAAGCAAGTCTCTTTGAAGAATCATTGAAACCATTGAAGAACGCGGCGAAAATACTGAACCTGCCACCAGACGTTGTAGAGGTTCTGAGTAGCCACGAACGAGCATTGATCGTTTCAATTCCGGTAAAGATGGACAACGGCAAGATAAGGGTCTTCACAGGCTACCGAGTTCAGCACAACACGGCAAGAGGTCCAGGAAAGGGCGGAATTCGCTATCATTTAGGCGTCTGCCTTGACGAAGTGAAGTCATTGTCCTTCTGGATGAGCATCAAGAACGCCGTTGTCGGCATCCCATACGGTGGCGGCAAGGGCGGAATAACATGCAACCCGAAAGAGCTGTCCTTGGGCGAGCTTGAGCGACTGACAAGAGGATATGCTGCCCAAATATCAAGATTCATCGGCGTCGACAAAGACATCCCCGCACCAGACGTGAACACTACAGCTCAGATCATGGGCTGGATTGCTGATGAGTACTACAAGATCATGGGTGAATATCTGCCCGGCGTCATAACTTCGAAAGCGTTGAGCGTGGGTGGGTCAAGAGGGCGAGGCACTGCAACTGGCCGTGGAGGATTCTTCGCGGCAATGGAAGCGGTCAAAGTCTTGAACATGCCGCTCAAAGGTGCACGAGTTTCAGTCCAAGGATGGGGCAACGCTGCTCAGCCGATAGCCGAATATCTGCATGAGTTGGGCTGCAGGATTGTGGCAGTGAGCGATTCTACAGCAGGCGTGTACAATGCCGACGGAATGGACCTAAAGGCCCTCGTTGAGTATAAGAACAAGACGAAGAGCGTTAAAGGGTTCCCAGGAGCCAAGCCGATAAGCACGGTTGACCCTCTTACCGTGGACTGCGATATACTTGTCCCTGCAGCTTTGGAGACTCAGATAACTGAAAAGAACGCTGACAAAGTCAAGGCGAAGCTTGTTGTTGAACTGGCAAATGGACCTACGACTCCTGAGGCTGACAAAATCCTGCATCAAAAAGGCATTTTTGTGATTCCTGACGTTCTGGCAAACGCTGGCGGTGTTACAGTAAGCTATTTTGAATGGGTTCAGAACAGACAAGGCTACTACTGGAGCGACGAAGAAGTTGACCAGAAGCTCAAGCGCGTGATGACGGAAGCCTTCAAGGACGTCTACGAGAACTACAAGCAGTACAAAGTGGACATGCGAACAGCCGCGTACGTTACTGCCGTCAAGAAAATCGTTGATGCAATGCGTGCCTTAGGCCGCATCTAAATCCAACATTCCCCTCTCTTTTTGCTTAACCTTAAATCCTGGATTTCAGAATGTTCTCGTGACTTCGGTCGGCGAGAACATGGATTCACAGATAGAGGACTTAATGGGCAAGGCCATCAATCGCGCTCTGCAGTTGGGAGCGAGCTTCGTCGAGGCAAGAGGCGAAGACACCAGAAAAGGATACATTGAAGCTATTAACGAAGAAATCCGCACGGTCTCTCAAATCCGAAACATCGGTATTGGTGTGCGGGTCTTTCATGGAAAGGGAACTGGTTTTTCTTTCTCGAATATCCTTGAGGAAGAGAGTGTCTGTCTGGCGGTTGATGCGGCTGTGAAGATTGCCAAGGCTTCAACGAGGAGAACCTTGGTCAGCTTCAAGCTTGCGGATGTGAGGCCAGTGGAGGAGAAGAAGACTACTAGAGTGAATAGGCATCCGAAAGATACTTCTCTTGAAGAGAAGAAAGACCTGTGCCTGCGGCAATGTCGGACTGCCACGGCGGTCAACAAGCAAATAGCTAATGCTACAAGTATGTTCGGCGAGTATCACGGAACCCTTTTTTACGCCAACAGCGAAGGCACAAGAGTTTCGTATGAGCCGTTGTTGATTGGCCTAAGGTCATCGTGTGTGGCCAAGAAGAGTAGCGTAATAGTTGATGCGTGGGACGATCACGGCGGAAGCGTTGGACTAGACACGTTCGAAGACGCTTCTCACTCGCCCGAGAAAATCGCCGGCAATGCGGCCAGATGGGCCTTGGAGAAGCTCAAAGCGAAGCCTGCACCTGCAGGCAAGTTCAACACGCTTATTGACCCGAGGCTAGCAGGAGTGCTTGCGCACGAGTCTTTTGGTCACCTATCCGAGGCAGACGGCGTAGTCATAGGTGCTTCGCCTCTCGCAGGCAAGATTGGCCAAAGACTAGGCACAGACGCAGTGACAATAGTTGACGAAGGATTGCCTGAGAAGGGCGGGTACAATATATTCTTTGACGACGAAGGAGTTCCATGCGAGCGAGTTGAAATCCTTAAGAACGGTGTACTTGAACGTTATCTGCAAAGTCGAGTCACGGCCAAGGCATTGAAAATGTCTCCCACGGGTAACGCTAGAAGCCAAGACTACTCCTTTGAGCCAATCGTGAGAATGAGGAACACCTATTTCGCTGCCGGCAGCTGGAAGCCTGAAGAAGCATTGGTTGATCTTAAGAATGGGATTTATGCTGTAAGCACCGCAGGTGGACAGGTTGACGACACAGGCACCTTCCTCTTCAAAGCCGTGAGAGGCTACATGATTGAGAATGGAGAACGGAAGTATCCATTGCGCGACGTGGCGCTGACCGGGAACATTCTTGAACTCCTCAAGAACGTGGATGCAGTCTGCAATGACCTAGAAGTGTCGGGTGTTCCGTTTGGAGGTTGCGGAAAAATGGAGCAGAGGGCCATCGTCGGCTTGGGTGGGCCACATTTGCGTGTGAAGGATGTTCTCTTCGGAGGTTCTGCATGAGCATGGAGCAACTCGTCGATATAGGTAAGAAGGCTATGAATCATGCTCAAGGACTGGGCATAGAAGAGGCCGAAATTTACCTTTACACGGAGAAACAAATATCGTCGAAGTTCGTAGGGGGCATATTTGCCTCAAGAGGCGGAGCCGTGAAAGGCCTCAAGGGGGCCTTCGCGCGGATAGCCGAGTCATGGATCAAGAAGAAAGGTTTGCCTATCATAAGAAGCGGCGTCAAGGCAGGCGTAGGGATAAGAGCAATAACAAACAAGGCCACCGGATTCTCAAGCGTATCAAGCATCGCAGAAAAGCAAGTTCTAGAGGCCGTCGAAGAGGCAATTAAGATCGCCAAAATAAGGCCACCAGATCCAAACTGGGTAACCCTGCCCGAGCCCGAGGAACCTTCACATCAGCGGGCCACCTTTGACGAAGGAGTTTCAGGTCTAGATGTTGAAGAAACGCTGGACATGTGCGTTGACTGCTGCATTGCTGGCGGAGACTTTGACAAGAGGATAACTAATGCCATGTCGATGGTTCTGGCTGCGTCAACCTCCTTTGCGGTAGTAAACACGCGGGGGGGTTGAGGCTTTCGATAGGGGAACGGTTTTCGTGGCATTTGCAGACTTCAAGGCGAAGTCCAGCGGTGACGAAGTGTCTGCAGGCGACTTCACCTATTCTAGGACCCTTGTCAAGGATTTGCATCTTTTCGGAGCGAACGTTGCCAAAAGAGCGGTCGAATGCCTCGGAAGAAAGGCTCTGACAGAGAAGTACGTCGGGCCAGTCATCTTTGAGAACACAAGTTGGAACGAACTCTTCACATCCATTTTCACTTATGGTATCTCTGCCTCAAACGTACAGGAAAACCGTTCGGTCTACAAAGGAAAGGTCGGAGAGAGGGTTGCTAACGAAAAGGTTTCCGTCGTGGATGACGGCACTCTGCCCGACGGGCTAGGAACTGCGGGAACTGATGATGAAGGCGTTCCAAGACAGAA
>CAYHAK010000026.1:0-22703 GCA_964354625.1 uncultured Candidatus Bathyarchaeia archaeon | reverse complement strand
CAGCGGAAGCGGAGTTTGAAGTAGTACAAAGACGACGAACGCGACTAGTTCAGCCGCGCGCGCGGATTCAAAGCCTACGACGGTTTGAACAATATCCTGAACTTGGGGTACAGGGTTCTCTCGTGGAAGGTACACATCGCTCTCCTCAAAGCGAAACTCGAACCTTTCTTGGGATTCCTGCACGCTTTACAGGTCGGTCAACCTTCTTTGGTTTGCGATTTTCAGGAATTATATCGTCATCTCGTGGACGATTTCGCGATACAATTCTGTAAGAACGTTAGGGCTAGCGACTTCGTGCTCAAGTCTGAGGACTGTTCGGCTAACAGGAAAGGAATGAGACAGTATCTGAACGACGATAAGACAAACGAGTTAGTCAATGGACTGAACCGCTACTTCGAGGGAAGAGTGGGGATTCCTCGAATTAGAAGAGGGGAAAGACAAGAGATGGAGACGCTAATTGGTGAGGAGGCGTTTTTGTTTGCTGAATACTTGCGGGACGAAAAACCTGCTTGGATTCCTAGGATAGTCGCCGCACGTGCCAGATTCAACCCAAAAATGAATCTAGGAACAAGCCAGCACTGAACGGCCGTCAATTCGTAGGTCTCTTTTCCAGATTTGCCTTAACTAAGGCAAGGAGTTTCTGTGAGCGAACGTTACCTATATTTCGAATCCTTCCCATATGTCTTAAGAATCCTTCCTCGCCTTCCTTCTGCAGCAATGCTTCAAGTATTTCGATGCAAGTGCCATCATAGTCATGAGTAGTTCTCAAAACTCCGTCACAGTAGTTCTTGATGTCTCTTGCAAGCTCTCGCTTAATACCGCGGACCCTAACAAGAGTTAGTTCCTCCTCACGTACACCATAGTGTATTCGGTCTCGGGACATTTCAAAACTCGGTGAAACAGGGTAACTCTTGGCTTCTGCGAGTTTTTGGCTTACTGACATCATTTTGCTCATCTCTCGCATTTTTGCCGAGAGGTTGCTTGCGAAGACCTTACAACTTCTTTCTATCTCAAGTTCATTGACATTTTCTATCCACTTATGGTGGACAACGTAAGCCGAATATTCAGGATGCGTTCTATCGACGATGCCTTTGTCTTGGAGAAAACTATCTATTTCTTCTACTTTCTCTCTAGGTTGCTTAGAAATTCGGCAATCTGGGAAGTTTTTAGAAAGGAAATAGATAAAGCCAAAATCAAACTGCAACGACTTGTGTGCCTCTATGTATCTGTTCAACCGAATGAAGGCCACCAATTCAGGGGAGGAAAACCCGCTGAATAAGTACTCTAGCGTTACCTCTCCGAAAGGAGTGAGCGCGTATCGCAGGCCCATTTGTTCTACAAATCCTGCATTACAGAGGTCATTCATCCTAACCGTGAGCCGTTCTTGCAGATTGAATGGAACCATTAACTTCTTTTCTCTGGAAGCTTGAAAATTGAAGAAGGACTTCTGGAAGAAATCAGTTATTTCAGCTTCAGTGTCGCGTCTTGAGTATATCAGTTCAAGTATTGCTTTCAGGAAAAAGTCGTCCCGAGATATGTGCGAGTAAGCTCTAGCTAAGTGACCTGACGTGTATTCTCCAATTTGGGCAAGGTCTTCGTCTTTTCTCACCGCAACATAACAGAAACCTTCGCTCCCGAATTGAGGTCTTCCTGCTCTTCCCGCCATTTGGAAAAACATGTGTGTGGGCAAAGGCTTTGACTTCTTATCCTCAAAATCATACAGAGATAAGTCTGCAACAACTACTGCTCTTGCAGGGAAATTTATCCCGTATGCTAGACCTGTAGTTGAGAACAGATAGTCAATCTTTCTGCTAATGAAGAGTTTTGCTACGTATTCACGGAGGTCGCTATTAGGGTCGGAATGGTGAAATCCTACGCCATATTCTAGACAATTGCATAAGGATGTTTCAAGCTCAGACAATTCCTCTCTGTCGATTACGTTTCTTATTTCCTGAACCAGTTTCTCCTTGTCATTTTTCTTTACCGAGAGCAATTTGCATATCTCTTCTGCCCTCTCTTTAGCGTATGGTTTGGTTGCACAAAAAACTAGATAGGGCTCGTTTTGTGCCTTAATGATTGACGAGGCTATGCTACTACCTTTCTTTCTCAGGTCTATCCAATAGTATTTTATCGGGACTTCTCTGAGCTGTTCGGGTATTTCAACAGTCTTGGCATCAAGCCACTCTCTTGCCTCTTGTTTGTCCTCAAAAGTGGCAGATATGCAGAAAATTCTGACCGTGGTCTCCTTAAGTATCGTTAACAGCTTCTCAAGATTGTAACCTCTTGTATCGTCATATAGAATATGGAACTCATCAACAATCACAATTTTGAAGTCTTTCAAGAATTCTTTTGAGAAAAGGCATGCTCTGTATAGGAGTTCAAAGGTGGTGATTACCACATCAGAGTTTTTCCAACTGCCGGAATTTTTCTCTCCTTCCACAACTTTGAATTTATAGGCAAGGTATTGGAAATCCTTCAGCTTGTCTCCGATGAGCGCATACGAAGGCACTGTGTAGATAATTCTGCCTTCCTTGAGCAACTCCTGAAGCATTGCGAGTTCAGCTATGCCTGTCTTCCCAGAACCGGTGGGGGCAAATACTAGAAAACTACTCTTGCCATCCAAGATACCGCATTTTACGGCTTCCTTCTGAATGGCATTAAGGTCTTTCCAGTTTTTCAGCTTCAGAAGCTGCTCAACTATTTCGTCCATTGCCTGCTCATTTTCCTTTGGATTTTACTAGTGTAACACAAGGGTCACCCCGTATTTAAAACGCATGTCACGGGGATTTGTATGCTCGATTCCGACAACACGTACCCAACTGCTGCTATTACTTTCTACTTTCTCCTGAACCGAGTATACAGTCTGCGTAACCTGTTTTCCTGCCTAAGAATGGGTTGCTGACCGTAGTTTTGGTTGGTTGGTTGGTTGGGGTAAAGTTTTGTCCCCCACACACGAGGCTTGAAATCCGAAATCAGAGCGCGCGCGATTTCTCATAGGTCAAGTACTTCTCCAGAACGCTAAACCCAATCCTCTCATAGAGTCTCAGAGCCCCAGTCTCGTTGGAATCATCAACATCCAGCAAGGCCCGAGTCATCTTCTCAGTTCTAAGAACACCAAGCCCATAAAGCACCAATTCAGTTCCAATGCCACTCCTTCTATGACTCCCCAAAACTCCCAAACCCAAAACTATGCCCGCATTGGCATTCTTTTCCCGATTGTATTTCTCATCTATTGCAACAATAACAAAACCGACACACTTTCCATCCTGCACTGCGAAGAAACTCTTCAGAAAGGAATACGGATTGTTTCTCAGAAGATAGCGAATCTCCTCGACACTGGTCGGCTGAGAATTCGCCCGCCCTTGTGAACATTCATTGCGAAGCGAATTCAGTCTCTCGATGTCTTCATCAACACGCTCACTAAGTGGTCTTATGCTGAATCCTCTGTTCACGTCAATGTCTGATGGAACCCTTGCTAGATCAATCTCCATAAGACTGGTCTTGCGAATCAGATTGAAGCCCAACTCCTCAAGAAACTGTACACGGTGCTTCCCGTCTGGACCAGACCATCGCAATCGTGGAACTAGTATCTTGTTCACTTCTCGTTTTTCCAGCTGATCTACCGCAAATCCAGCGAGTTCTTTTTCTGCGCCAGATCCACGGAACTTCGGGACAATAGTGAGATCGTCAACAACCCCTCTCTTCCCATCTTCCATTCTTTCTTCAAAAAGGTGAACTACTCCAACAGGATATCCGTCGAGCTCGGCCACCCACCTTTCGCCACACAGCGAACGCGATTCGTTCTGTTCCCCTCGAACAAACTCCTCAACCGAGATTGTCCTCCAATCTCTAAACTCCTCGTAGGCCGCGTTTAGGACGCAGACCCAGGCTGACTCATCATGTCCGCTGACAAACCTCCGAATTCTCAGCAAACTCATCTCACCTACAATCCACACATTGATCCTGATTGAGTATTCCTAGCTGGATTTGCGCAATTTAGGAATGACTCACGTATTGTGATCACAAGCTGTTCTGGTCCACACACGTTTATGATTCTCTTCATTTTGGTTGGTTGGTGGTTGGGGTAAAGTTTTATGAAAAACCCCATGACTACGGTGCTTTTAGGTGGAAACGCCTGATACATGGTGCCCTCTCAGTGACTGAATACGATCCGTTCATGAGGAGGCGCAAATGCTTGTGACACAAGAGAAACCTCTACTCAAGAAACTGAAACCAAACGAGGTCCACGTCGGAATCTCTGGAGGAGCTGGAGTCTTCGCGACAGAGCAAAGTGGAAGAAAGGAAAAGGACAGCAGTCCGCGAACTATGCTATGGATACTTTTCTCCGTAGTGGCTTGTGCAGATTACAATGTCTAGGATTGTTATTTCGCCGTCATCGTTTATGTCGCTGTTAGGGTTGAAGCCCGGAGTGCCTTCCTTGGAGGCGTATATTGCCGTGATTTTGACCACGTCCAGAATGCTCACTACGCCGTTGCCGTCAACGTCGCCTGGAATCGTCACCACCACCCATCCGTCGTTGAAGGTGTTGTTTGTCGTGTTTGTATCGCCCAGAACAGGCTCTGCATAGCCGCTTAGGGTGTAGTTGCCATAGGCAAAGCCAGCAGTGTTCCATGTGTAAGTGACGGTTGCGGAGTTTTCGCCTGCTAGGGTGATGATTTGTGCTGCGATAACAGTTGTGTCTGCGTAGAATGTGAGGTTGAAGTTTTCCGTGTAGTCGCCAAAGTCAGTGGCTGTAACGGTAATGCTTAGGTTGTATCCTTGGCCCACGATGGTTTTTGATGACGTGACGTTGGTGACGGCTACGTCGTGGAATCCCACCGTGACATTCGCGATGTCGGATATCGCCTGAACTCCGACGCTGTCAGAAACATTCACGTAGACTGAATAGGAGCCTGCGGATGAGGGAGTGAAGGTCCAAGTCGCGTCTGTGGCGTCTGAGACTGGCAAGTCGTCGAGATACCACTGATACATGAAGGCAGGTGTGCCGCCAGACACCACTGAGGTGAAAAGCTGGGACTGACCAATGTTCAAGGTGGCGGAAGAGGGCAAGACAACCACAGAAGGCGCAAGGTTGACGGTAACTGGAACACTGTTGGACGTTACGGTAGCAGCTGCAGCATCAGAGATCCGTGCGTAGACTGTGGAAGAACCAGAAGAGGTGGGTGCATATGTCCATGTTGAGTTGATTGCACCGGGTATGAGGGAACCATTTAGATACCAACGGTATGTGAAGGGAGGACTACCGCCAGAAACGCTTGCGCCGAAAAGCTGAGACTGGCCAACATCCATGGCAACGGACCCTGGCGAAACATTGACAGAAGGGGCTGGATTGACTGTGATCGATGCGACGTCAGATTTCTTTCTGTAACCAGCACCGTCGGTAACATTTACATGGATATTCTTGAGACCAGAGGAGCTGGGCGCAAAAGACCACGTGCTGCTTGTGGCGCCTGAGACAAGAGTCCCATTGAGATACCATTGATAGGAATAGGGGGAAGTTCCACCGGAGACTGTGGCAGTAAAGAGTTTGGACTGACCGACATCCATGAAGGTCGCAGAGGGAGCCCATCCGATAGAGAGGGACAGAGCGGGGTTGACGGTCACTGACGCCGTATTGTACTTTGCTCTGATACCTGCGCTGTCTGTTACGTTGACATAGACTCTGTAGGAGCCCGCGGAGGCAGGAGTAAACGTCCATGTTGCGCTCGTTGCGCCAAGCACAGGAGCATCGTTGAGGTACCACTGATAAGAGCAGGGAGGCGTGCCGCCGGAGACGCTTGAAGTGAATAGTCTGGATTGGCCAACATCCAAAGTCGCAGAGCTAGGCGAAATGGTGACCGATAGATCGTAGAAAGCATAGACCTTGCCGTCATCTGAGCCTACAAAGACTACGCCGTCAGAGACAGCAGGAGAAGACCACACGCACGAACTGCCAGTTTTGTAGCTCCATATGAGTGCGCCGGTGTTGGCGTTCAGAGCACGAACTTTGCTGTCCCCTGAGCCTACAAAAACGACGCCGCTGGCCACAGCAGGAGAAGTGACTGCTACCAGATTGGCGGTAGTATAGCTCCACAAGAATGTGCCGGTAGAAGCGTTCAAGGCATACATCTTACAGTCGTCTGAGCCTACAAAAACCCTGCCACCAGCAACAGCAGGAGAAGATTCCACTGCGGCACCTGTTGTGTACCTCCATACGAGTGCGCCAGTATTTGCGTTCAGGGCATACACCTTGCCATCAACTGAACCTACAAAGACCACGCCGTTGACAACGGCTGGAGAGGACCAATCCACCCAGCCGCCTGTTTTGTAGCTCCACAAGAATGCGCCAGTAGAAGCGTTAAGAGCATAGACTTTCGTGTCAAGTGAGCCTACGAAAACTCTGCCGCCAGCAACAGCAGGAGGAGACCACACTTCATTGCCGGTTGTGTAGCTCCATACGAGTGCACCAGTGGAAGCGTTCAGAGCATAGACTTTGAGGCCACCGCCCACAAAAACGACGCCTCCCGCAACTCCTCCAACCGCAGCAGGACTATCGACATTTGTGCGGTTCCACACGAGTGCGCCAGTATTGGCGTTCAAAGCATACACCTTGCCGTCGTTTGAACCTGCAAAAACCACGCCGCTGGCAACGGCTGGAGGAGAACGCACAATGCCGCCTGTTGTGTAGCTCCATACGAGCGCACCGGTAGAAGCGTCCAAACAGTAGATCTTGTTATCATCTGAGCCTACGTAGACACAACCACCAACAACAGCTGGAGAGGACTCCACTTTGCCGCCAGTTACGTAGAGCCATATAGTGTGGTTTGTGAGTGGCGCGGTTGAAGTCGAATAACCCGAGTGCGTAGGGTCGTGGTGGAACGAGGGCCACCAGTCAACACTGCCGAGTTGTCCAAAACCTAAGAAACTCCTTTGCACGGGCTCTTCGTACATGCTCGCTCTTCTTCCCAGAACACCTGCCCCAACAATCGATGAGAAGAATAGCACCAAAATAGAAGCTAGCAAGACATATTTGCTGACCATCCTCTCCCTCCATTACTACAATGCATCTCGACCAATAGATATGACTTCCCATCGACCCTCTGTCCTGAGGAATGCTGGCAAATGATTCAGCATGAACAAGTGTTCTCATCACGGTGCGCGTGCCTCGTTTTGGCTGGTTGGACAAAACTTTGCCCTTGTGTGTGTACATGCCTTTTACGACGCTGACGACGACTACTACTGACGACTACGACGACGACTGACTACGACGGCGCTACTGACGACGACTAAGAAGACAAGGCAGAGAACCAGGTAGGCTTCTTGTAAACAATGTAGGTATAAGGGTAACAACTACATTGTTTTGCGCGCGCACGGGGAAAAAAAGGCCAGTGGCGGGGCAGGGGAGTATACGGGGTTCAGGACACATAGAATACATCAATCATCATATAGGGTAGTAGCGGAATCGAGTATACGCCTACAGTTGCGGAAAAGCTATAGCTGAACCTAACAAAATGTTGAATGCAGCGGATAAGTCGGGTTGGATGTTTCAGCATGGGCATTTACGAGCACAGAAGCGCGCGCTACTGAATAGGCTTTCAGCTTCGATGAATATCGGACTTGACGGATTCTGGAAAATCTTCAGCCATTTGTCAACAGACAGGAAATGGTGAAAAAGATTAACTAGAATAATGGTTTATATAATGTGGCGGACCTGCTAACCTGGAGGGCTGTCTTGATTGTCTGACGCATTTGGCTTCAATAAGGAAGCTCAGGAGAAAGCCAAGGGCTATCTTCACAGCGGATTGCAGGTCTCTATGTGTAAAGGCCTAGTCTTGCTTGTGTTGGGTCTGATGGTGCTTGGTCTCCGATTGCCCAACATGCTGGAAGACTCGATTAAAACGTATGCTGCTCAGCCTTGGCTGGTTGTGGCCATTTTTGCTTTAGTTGGGTATGTCGTTTTTTGGTTGGTTTCGCTTCCCTTTGAATACTACAGTGGGCACGTGCTTGAGCGCAGATTTGGATTGTCAGATGAAAGCCCTGCCAAATGGTTCGTGGAGCATTTGAAGATCTCAATTTTGATCATTCTAGTTGTCTTTTCCATTGCTGAGGGGGTTTACAATTTCATGTGGCTTGACCAAACGTATTGGTGGTTTTATTTCTGGTTTGTTTCGGCCCTGGTAATCGTGCTTTTCATGTATGTTTTCCCAGTGTTGATAATGCCGCTTTTCTACAAGTTACCAAGGCTGAAGGACGAAGAGCTGCTGAACACTCTGACTAAACTCGCAGACAAGGCTGGAATAAAAGTGATCGGCGTGTTCGAAATGAAGGTGGGAGCAAAAACGAAGAAAGCTTCGGCTGCTTTAACGGGAATAGGCAGAACGCGCAGAATATTGCTCAGCGATACATTCCTTTCTAGCTTCACGAAGGATGAAACCGAGAGTGTTATGGGACACGAAATAGGTCATTATGTTTATGGGCACATCTGGAAACTTGCTGCACTTTTCACACTCGGTTTTCTGCTTATGCTTCTTGTAACAGACCAAGTGTTGCGGGTCAGCAGTGGCTATTTCGGCATACCCAACATTGGTTCAGCTGCTTCTTTTCCTCTGCTGGCTTTGACGTTGGGCCTGCTTTATGCAGCTCTTGCTCCTTTGGTAAATACGTTGAGCCGTCACGCGGAAGGTCGATGTGATCAGTATGGGCTGGATCTCGCAGGTAGACCAGATGCCCACATTTCTGCAATGACTAAACTATGTGATCAGAATCTAAGATACGCCTACCCCAGTCCAATAGTGGAATTCTGTTTCTATGACCATCCATCAGGGAAGAAAAGAGTCGAACGGGCCTTAAGGTACCAGGAAGCACAAACTTCGAAATAGATTGGCACCAGCGTGCGCTATTCTTTCGAATTTTCCTCAGAGACAGCGCGCTGTTCTTACATTCTTCGCAAGGTTTATATTCACAATTGACTTTGTCTTATCTGGTATATCAAGACAACTCGAAAGCCAACCATTCATAAGGACTTCGGGAGACGTCTCCACTTGCATGTGCGAATGGGAGTTTTATATTTATTATTGGCCTTCCCAATAGTATAGCGCGCGCTAGTTTCTTTTAGAAGACTGTATTCTGTGCCATTTGTTTCTTCTCCCATCTGTAGTATGTGAATCCTTCTATGGCTACGAATCCAAAATAGATTATTGGAAAATACAGGCTAAACAAGTCAGCTAGACTCAATGCTACATAGGGAATTCCTCCTGGTGGATTGCGGTAGTAGTTTTCAGGAGGCAGTATTGACATGCCTTCAGGTTTTCTATGCTCAAACAGAATCCTATGAACTATCAAAGGAGGTTTATCATACAAGGAGATGACGTCAGAGTAGAGGGCCACAATGGTATATGTTGCTCCAATCAAAATCAGGAGTAGTTCGATTGGATGCGATCTGAAATATTGTTGTAGGCTTGTTCTCCAAACCATTGTTTATTCATCCAACAATTCTCAACATAACAGAGTACTTGCTAAGAATTAGTTCTATGCTTCAGAACGCAGTGTTCGAAAACTTGGACGGCTATTCATTTTGGAATACTTAGCATCCTCATTAATAGCGTAGAAAGCTTTGCTTGTATGAAGACGTGGCTCAAGTTGTCTACTAGGTATGCGCGCGCGCTCACGATTTACTGACACAAGATACGTGCCGAATAGAGAGTCACAACTTGGGTCTCTTGTCAGCGTTGGCAATGCTGTTGAGACACAAGTAGACGTTGGCAAAACTGTGGCAACAACCAACTATGATCATGTTTTGGAGATCTATCATCGAGCTAAGAATCAAAAGTGCGCTGACGGATTTAGACAAACAGCAGACCCTGCCAAGAGCCTTTTGGATTTCTCAATTTCTTCTGAGAGAGCGCACGATACGTGGCTCCTCAAACTGCACGGGTCGCTGTACCAGTACAAGTATGAAGATTCAATTTTCAAAACGTTGGAAGCACCTGAGAAGCTCTCGACTAAAACGATAATACAAGAAAACATGATGATATATCCGACTCAAGAGAAATCCATGCTCAAATATCCATATCATAATTTCTACAGCATGTTTAAGGCACAGGCGTGGACGAAACTGATCGCAATAGGATACTCATTTCGGGACTATCCGATAAACACTGCCATCATCGAGAATCTTGATAAAAACAGAAACTCAAATTTGATAATTCTGAATACCGACCCTGAAAGTGCGATTAGCAATCTAGGCAACCTTGTCCAGAAGTTTCGCAATAGAATCATTCCAACTAAAGGCAAATTTGGGGACGAAGCGGTTTTCATGAAACTGGAAATTGCTCTCAAGGTTGATGATCGAGAGCGATATCAAGTACGATTGAGGGAAAAGCAAGAAGAAATAAGTCGATTGTTTAACCCTTCTGAGGAGCCTAGCTGAACCGATATGCTCAGGGCGCTCAGGCCCCGAACCCTTTTGGGTATGGGGACGGGCAGCCCCACGCGCATGCAAGGTATGAGCTAAGAGCTGTTGGACTTGACCCCGTTTGGGTATGAGTCCGGTCCGGCCCACCAACAACCCTGCATATTGTTGTTGTTCAGCGAATTGACGCTTGAATAGGTGTTGACTAGGTGTTTTAAAGTGTTTTCGAAGGTCTTTGACAAGTTGAAGCCAAGACTACGAGTCTTTTCAACCAATTCCCTATCAATGTAGAGAACAAGATTGCGTTTGTTGCTCATTGCGTTTGCACCCGAGGCTATGCGAGGGGAAGATCTATGTTATAAATCTGATGCACGATTTTCTAGAAGCGCGCTAGCCCGCGCAATACAACACCTACATGCACACACAGTAGAGATTTATTCGCGCGCTCTTTCCATCTTTCTCTTAGCTGCAGTTTTCCCGATTTGACCTTGAGTTTCAGGCGAAGAGTCTTCTCTACTTGGAACCACTTCAATGAGGCCAATACGCACTAATGCGCTTGCCATGCCAGCCAGATCAATGTCGTGTCTTCTTCTGCCATCAGTTTGTGGACAGTATTTTTAGGCACGTAGACAACTAGGCTTGGTTCAATCCCTAATTCCATACCTCCTACTACGCATTTTCCTTTGCCTTGCAGAATCATGAACAGTTGCGGCCATGGATCCCTTTCTCCTTCCTTGTTCAGGATTTCGCCTTTCTTCACTAGTATCCAACTAGATCTCATTCCATTCCAATAGGCTAGAGGAATCGGATGAGCACCATGAGCCAGACCTGCTAGCTCGGGCTTCAAGCTCTTGACTTTAATTTTCCCAGGCGTAAAGAAGTAAGTCAAAACAGCTCTTATGACCTCCCAGATCTCTTTCTCTTGCTCTTTGTTGTAGATTTCAAAGTCTATTGGCCTTTTTTCACCTGTTCTTCCTTTGCCAGCAAGTGCGAAAGCGTCAGCCTTCCTTTCTAGAAGATCCAAAAGCACTCGTTTTTCCATTAGGATTTTGCAGTCTGGGTTCTGGGCATTTTCGAGAACTTGCGGGTTACTTCCCAAGACAAGCGTTGCAGCTTCTTTCGTGTCCGAAAGCTCGACGCAGATCCTTATTTCACCTTGGGGTGGTTTGAGCTGGTCACTGTATAATTTAGCGTCTTCGAGTAGTTGGGTCAAAGCCTTGGAGCATTCACACACCTATATCACCGAGAGTCTGTTTTTTGTATGATTTCGCGCCTATAAAAGCCTAAGAAAAATGCAGCAGCGCGCGCGAGAATCTCAGACAGTTTTTGTTAGCATTTTTGGTTCTTTCCATTCTTCTCTGATGATGCTGTAGATGTAGGCATCTCTCCATTCTCCTCTGATTGAGAACCGTTTACGGATTGTTCCTTCCTTTTGGAAACCTGCATTTTCCAGAACCTTCTGTGAAGCTGTGTTTCTCACATCAGCTGTTGCCTGAATGCAGGGAATGTCTTTCGCAAGAAACAAGTAGTCCACCATAATCTTGGCTGCCTCGGTGCAGTAGCCTTTACCCCTCTCACCTGGAGCCAGAGCATAGCCTATTTCTAAGAACTTGCCCATGGGATGCAGCATGTTGAAGTGTGCTATCCAACCGATTTTGGTACCGTCTTTCTTCTCAATGACAAATCGTTTTCCTTCAAAAGGACTGGGCTCAGAATATGACTTCTCCATTTCTGCTCTGGACCTCTGCACAGGAGCGAATAGCTCACCGTTGAATTCAGGACTGTTGAACCACTCTGAAAATAGTGGCAAGTCCTCTTTCTCCATGATTCTCAGATTCACATTCTTGCCTTCAAGCAATCCAATTCACCAGACTCTGTGTCTTCTGTTTCTGTTCTTATGACTTATGCTATTGTCTGTTCTGACAGGTCTCACATGATTCAGCCTTAATACCGACCTAAGACACAATAGAACTGAGTGTCAAGAATGGTTGAGGTTGACTTACAGACAGTCTCTATTGCTATTGCTTCTGCAAGCGTTACTTTGGCAGCTGTCTACTATGTTTTCCAGATTAGGCATCAGACCAAGCTCAGACAAACAGACCTCGTAATGAGACTGTACTCAACTTTCGGCAGCAAGGAGTTTCAGGATGCTTGGGCAAGAATAGAGTCCAGTGAATTCAGAAACTTCGATGAATACGTGAAGAAATATGGTTCGGGAGACTATGTCCAATGTGCTACATTCTTTGAAGGAATAGGAGTGCTTCTACAGAAGAAACTGATACACATCGATCTAGTAGATGCCCTATTCGCTATACCCTTGGAGTATGTGTATGAAAGAATGAAGCCTCTTATAGAAGGAAACAAGGAACAATTTCACAACCCGAGAGTATTTGAGTATTTTGAATACCTCTACAACGAAATGAAGAAAAGAGAACAGAAACTTCAGCAATCAAAGGTGTAGGCAGATAGTTAGTCGCGCGCGCGGGCCTTAAAGGGTATATTATCCCGTGGAGAGTGAGAAGGAGCTAGAAACTGCCCTGGAACCCTGTTTTTCCCTGAATAGCGGCTTTGGGTTGGGTTGGTTGGTTTGGGTTGGATAAAACTTTACCCCAAAAACTCAAATCAGGCAAGGCACTTCTTTGACTAACAAATATCTGCAAATGAGGTTGTACTATGAAGAATCTGCCAGAGAGGTTGAGAACATCTGGTGCCATCGAAATAGGAAAGAGACTTGGAGGAATTTCTGGTGGAAGGATATTAGATGTAGCCACAGGCTCTGGTGACTTCATCAATACCCTTATGAAAATGCTGGAGAACTATAGCTGTTTTGTCGGGATTGAAATCTCGAGGAAGGACGTGGAATCTGCAAAGAAGCGGTTTGAAGGAAAGCCTGTGGAATTTCTCGAGATGGATGCTGAGCATTTGAAGTTTGAAGACAATTCCTTTGACACAGTCTGCACAGGTTATTCATTACATCATTTTAGAAATATCGACAGAGTTCTCGCTGAGATGAAACGGGTGCTGAAGCCTGATGGATATTTTCTTGTTCAGGAAGAGTTTAGTGCTGGAGAACAGAGCGAAGCACAAAAAACGGAGATCCTTCGACATCATTGGGATTCTGAAATCGACTCCCTGTTAGGTATTGTTCATCACAAAACCTTTCCCAAGCAGAAAATCAAGGACATCATGAACAGCCTGCAGTTGAGAAAGCTCCAGAATTACGAGTCTACTTACGCTGTTAGATGCCTAATTTGTGATAAGAAGTTTGACTGCGAGAGAAAAGGAGAGGTCACTATCGACCAATTCGCTAAAGAGATTGATGATAATCTTCGTCGTCTAGACGAGCAGGAGGATTTGCAGGTACTAGAACGCTTGAGAAAGGAAGGCGAAAAACTGAAAGAAAGGATGAGAGAGTATGGTGTTGCTAACGCTTCTAACTTGTTCTTTATTGGAAGAAAATGACGCTCAAGGTAACACTGAATAGTCTTGGTTTAGCTACAACCTTTCCGCAGGTCGCAAATTGGTTGGTTGGTTGGTTGGATAAAACTTACCTTAACCCACAGGTTAACTAAACTTCCCAGCTATCGTTCTTAGCGTATTGACATTAAGGCTGTTACTCCAAATAAATAAAAAAGTCTAGCATACTTGAATGCGTTTCTTTCAACAGCGACTCATGTTTTTATTATGGGATTCGCATCAGTGGTCTGCGGACATTACTCTAGTTAACATTTCCACCGCACCTGACGCATTTACGACTTCCAAAACCTCCATAGGAGACTTGAAGCCTGTTTTTGCAGTCACCACAATATCTTGCGTGGCACTTTTCACACCATGCCCAACCCCATGCGGCTATAGTGTCTGAATCAGATTTGCCGCAAATTGTGCATTTCGTCATTGTCTCACCTCACCTGAAGACTGCTCCACATGTTTCACACTTGTATTTCTTTGATCCAAAGGAAAAATGTGCAGAGCTAAACTCAATAACATTAGAGCTGCCACATTTCGGGCATTCGGGTACCCCTTCTTCCCCCCTAGATCTCTTGCACTCTTTCTTCCAAGTTTATAACAAAACGGCTGTTCGTATTCATCTGTGAACTGAGGAATTTGTCTTCTTCACCGCTTCGGTCATAGACTACATATCTTGTTGTGTTTGGCGTCTCCAGTTTTGCAACCCAATAAGGCATACTGATTACCGAAACACTCGATAGGTCTTGTATCTCAGTTGGCTCAGTGTCGAGATTCATCGCTTTCTTCAATTGGTCTGGTTTCAATGTTTCGCCGAATAGCTGCGAACCTTTTGCAAATTCGAGTTGCCGCGCGCGCGCTGAAGGAGATGGCATCCGACTACTTACAGTGCATAAATGCAAAGGCTTGGAGGCCAAAGTTGTCTTTGTTTTAGACGTTGTCAAAGGCAAGTTCGGGTTTCCGAGCGAAATTGAAGACCCCGCGATTCTTGAAGTTGTAAGAGGAGACAATGGAATTGAAGACCAAAAAGAAGAGGAAAGAAGGCTATTCTACGTAGCCATAACAAGAGCAAAAGAAGACTTGTACATTTACACTCGGCAGCAGGAGAATTCCGAATTTCTTTCGGAAATAGCTGCCTACACGACACCCGTTTAAGTGTTAACGTGCGCAATTATCCAATGATTACGCCATTTGAGATTCCAGAGTTACCCTCATTTCTTATTCTGCGACTAGTTATGATGGCTACACGCGCGTGAACACGCCATGTCAAAGTAGCCTCTATCGATCGATCAGAAAAAAAAACCGCCCTGAATCTTTCGCAAAATAGAAAAAGAGGGGAGTTGCGGGTGATATCTCCACTGTGGTGTGGGTTCAACTCCCATCCCCAGCTTTTCAGCATAAATCCCGCGCGCGCTTCCGGATTTCTCCGAAGAGCTTGTTTGGCCAGACAGCTCTGCTGCTGAATTCAGTTTGACAGCTTCCGTTGTGTCTGGCTGGGTTCTATTCTCATTGTCCAGTTTCTTCTCGCTCCTCTAGCTCAGAATCTGCTGTTTTGTATTGGGGTTCGAACCTTCCGCTATATCCTTTGGCTTTCAGGTATTCATTCGCATCATCCAAGGCCTTTTGCACTGGGTTTGTCTTGCCTGTATATTGGCCGTAGAAAGTGCTTATTGCTGTGGTCTTGTCTTGGAATACTTCGCTGAGAGTGCTGTTTCGCGTTAGGATTCCCAGGTCTTTGAGTCTTCTTATGATCGCGTTGAACTTGTTGTAGTCTATGCCCAGTTCTTCCGCAGTTGTCTGCATCTTACCGTACCCGATCTTGCTCTGTTTGACGGCTTCAAGCACCTTTGCCACTTCAATGCTATTTCTTGGAAAAATACAGTCGCAAAAATCCTCCAGAGTCCTAACGTGTCTTTGCTTGTGGATCTGAATGAGCGGATGAGGCGTGTGACGAACACCGGTTTTAGCTCCTTTCACGCGGGGCAAAATTCCTTCACATCTTCAGCTTTATAGAAACTGACTTACATAATATCAGTTCAGCTTATAAAACATTGCGTAGGGCACTCGTGATTCTGTCGCAAAATAGGGTTGGACTTATAAACACATGTCATTCCCAAAGTTTCGACGCAATAATCAGGATGTGTTGGCCAAATATCCGAAGCATTTCTAGGGAAGACTGACGTTATACGGCAAATCTATAAAGTGATTCTAGAAACACGCTGATGAAAACCGGTAGCATTCTGTGAGCGCAGTCGATCTGATGCAGAGGGTTCTCTTCTCTGGCACGCCCAGTTTCTCTATCGATCGACGCCTTGACATAGGACTTCCCAATTTAGCTTTCATAGTAGATTCAAGATCTTCAGCCTTCCCACTGGCTTTGCCTGGTTACGCGATAGCGGTATTACATAGGATTCATTTGAATGAACAGATAGCGTGCGCTCCTCTCATGAGAAGGATATCTCTCAGAAAGAAGACTGAACCAATGACTCCCGGATTCCTCTACAAGAGGATGGTTCGGCTTGCTCCCACCGTTTAGTATATTTAAAGATTTTCTGATTTAAGGCCCTTTTTCAGGTGATATAGGGGTATTGCGATAGCGGTATTACATGGGTTCTGTTTAAAAAATTCAGACATTAGAAGAATCGTCTCCATTGTGCCCTTTGCCACCAGAAACAGCCAGTTGCATCCTGAAGCTCTACCCAAGAATAGTCATGATTTCCCACGATCGGTTGGCTAAATGGCTTTTGAAATAAGTTCTACGAGTTCGTGCGCCGCGCGCGCGACTATCTGATTTCTTGCGAATCATCTCTGCCAGCGCGATCGATCTATGGTATCAGGTGATTCTCTCCAGAACATAGTTTCAGAAGCGTTAATACGTTGATTCGATCACTAGAGATTCGTGGAGGAGAACAGGTTGCGAAGGAGCATAGTGATTGGCTTTTTGGCTACTCTTCTTGTGGTCAGCATGTTGCCAGTAGCATTCTACATTCATCCAGCCAAGGCAGGCACTATCGTTGTCCCAGATGACTATTCGACAATACAAGAAGCTTTGGATGCGGCAAGTGATGGCGACACGATATTTGTTCGGCGCGGTCTCTATCAGAATGATGGAGTATATGTGAACAAGTCAGTTTCGATAATCGGCGAAAATCCATTGACAACACAACTCGAAACTGACTGGGGTGCCCAGGGCGGATTCTATGTTGAATCCAGCGAAGTGACTATTGAGGGCTTTGCCATACAGGGCGGTCTTCGGGGAGTTCAAATAGGCAACGATCACGTCACTCACGCCTCAATCAATCACATAACAATCTCAAACAACATAATCTTTAACATCAATACTGGGATTTACATGGACAATGTGACCGATAGTCTAGTTGCAGATAACGAGATAAACCAAGGATACGTAGGTGGCATTTTTCTAAGCTCCTGTTCAAATAACATCATAATGAACAACACAATTCGGTCTTTCGAGTTTGGCGCTTTCTTTCAGGGAGCATCATCTGGAAATGTTCTGTCTGAGAACACTATTGCAGACAATGAATACGCATTTCTTTTTAGCTTGGCCGCTTCGAATTATGCGATTTATCACAACACCTTCGAAAACAATCAGTGGATCCTACATCCGGAGTCTGGTGGGTTTGAGCAATTTGTCTGGGATGATGGTTATCCTTCTGGCGGCAACTACTGGAGCGACTACCTTGAGAGGTATCCGAGTGCTGATGAACTGGATGGCTCAGGCATATGGGATATACCCTACACTATAGACGCGACCAACCAAGACAACTACCCGCTCATAAGACCGTTGACTCAGAAGTTCCTGAGGAATGAGCGGGTCAGAACCACGGCTAATCTCAACGTAAGAGAAGGCCCAGGCCTCAGCTACCCCATAATCGATACCATGCCCTTGGGAACCTTAGGCCAAGTCTTCATCGGGCCAAGAAGAGCTGACGGCTTCAACTGGTGGTCGGTGGCTTACGATGTGGGCGTCGAGGGCTGGTCAGCGGAAGACTGGCTTGAGCTCTACGAACCCACAGTCTGCGTTGTCAGACTTCAGAAGGACGGCGTCGAGATAGACGATATTGTTATTGGCGAACTATTCGACATATATGCTGGAGATTCCGTCGGTGATATTGGGCAGGTTCGGTTTTCGAGCGATGATGCTCAAGATGGCACCCCGGTTGGCGTATGGACTGAATGGTACGACTGGGGTACTTCATCAGGAGACTGGGACGCCTCTACTAGGATCAAACGTTGGGCATTCGCCTCATATGGATATAAAGAGGTCTGGGCAGAGGTAATTGACACTTATGGAATTGTGAGCAGATGTTCTGCAGACATACTTGCTGTCTTACCTCTTCCAGAATGGAAAGAGGCCTATGCCCCTAATCCTTGGGGCTACAGTTTCGGAAACAACAAAGCAGTTGACAGAAATATCCCAGTTCTTCCGGGAGATGAAAGCTTGACTAATCAGAGCAGATGGGACATTTTTGCTAGCACGTTTGATTTGTCGAATGTCGATGAAGAAACCGCAAAAGAGTACTTCAGAGTACTTGATGTTGAGAAGGAAGCATTCACTGGAGCCTACTGCTATGGTATGGCAGCCTCGTCACTCATGGAGTTCATGTACCCAAACTACGACCAGTTTCTGGAAAACCAGGGAATGAGCACAATATTCCAGCTTGAGGAACCCGATACACTCTTCTTGGATCCGTTCAGCCTGCTGCGCCCGAGATGGCATGGTGGCGGTGAAGAGGGGCCTGATCCTGTCTTGGAGCATATCATCAAATTCCACCTATACCAATTTGGCAAACCCGCGCAAAGTGCGACAATAGAAGAGCCTCTAGGGCTTCTTCAGAAGCTAGAAGAGGATCTCTCCAACGGCGAAATGTACGTTCTGGGCATCGGATATATGGCCATCAGGGACAACAAGCCTGTATATGGAGGACATGCAGTTGTACCCTACCAGGTTGATGGACAAAACATACTTGTCTATGATCCAAACTGGCCCAATAATGATGAGAGAAGAATAGAAATATATGAGGAAGAAGGGGTGTGGAAATGGAGATATGGGATGGGTGCTCGCGCCGTCTGGCCGCCGGATGATTACAAGCAAACCTTCTTGATGCTTTACCCTATTGAGGCGCTCTACAATTCTGGAGAAAAGCCGGATTGCGCGGTAGCTTCTGACAGTCACGAGACGTTGTTTTACATTGATGGTAAGGCTGATTTACTGTTGATAGATTCGGAGGGCAGGTCTACGGGATTGAGAGATGGCTCATTTATGCAAGAGATACCTGACGTCAGACCGATTGTCACTTTTGGTGCGTTAACAGACGAAGAGGCTCGCCCTTGGGGACAAGCTTACCGCGCAAATAGAGACAATGAATCGACAATCATGATAAATGGATCTGGGGAGAACGGAGCATATTCACTAACCAAGTTTGGGCCGGGCTATTTTGCTCGTATCTCCGGCTCCTCAATCTGTAATGGAGTTGACAATATCACCATTACATCAAATGGAGCAATTATCCATGTTTCTCAAAGCCAAGAGCCAAAAACATACAACCTGGCTTTCAACAAGAACATGAATGGAGTGAGTCTTGCTTTTGCAGCTCCTACATTCCTGCAGAACCCGGAGCAATCCATCAGTACACTATTGATTGGGATACTCTCGCCTTGGGCGAAGAAGGCGTCACTGTTCAAGTGGACTCTGATGGCAATGGCGACTTCGAGTACAATTTCACTTCAGACAACGAGCTTAGCCGCCTTGAATACGTAGCTGCTACTACCCAACATGACTTGAGCATAACAGAAATGTCCTCATCGAAAAATGTCATAGGAACTGGCTACAGTCACCCGATTAACGTGACGTTCATGAACTACGGGGTTTACACTGAGACGCTCAACGTCACAATCTACGCCAACGCCACTCTAGTTGCACAACAAACCGTTGTTCTAGCAAGCGGCAACTCTACAGGAATTGGCTGCATGTGGAATACCACGGGTTTTGCCAAAGGCAACTATACCCTAAGCGCTCACGTAGTACCAGATGCAGGCGAAACCTACACAGCCGACAACACACTCATGCTTGGTCCAATTGCGATCACAATTCCAGGAGACGTTGACGGCAACTTCATCGTAAACATTTTTGACGTAGTGAAGATCACCAGCTGCTACGGCAAGACGCAGATAGACCCGATATACTACCCAAACGCTGACATTGATGGCAACGGTGTCATCAACATATTCGATGTGGTCATCTGCACAGGCCACTACGGACAGAAGTGGCCCTAGACATGTTGGCAAGATTCGCTCTATTTCACACGTGCGTTGACAGATGAGCCGATGCTAGCGCGCGCGCTATTCCACAAGAATAATGCCTGCTCGAAACCGTACCGCGCGCGCTAGTCGTGTCGAAGGGCTAATGGTTTGAATAGCAACTTTCATCAATGAAGAATATCATAGAATTACTACGCGCAGATGCCGTTGAGCTGGACTACTCTATGATGATTCCGAAGGAACTTATAGGATGCAAACTGCTCTTGATGGGAAGCAAAGCTTTCAGAGCGAAGCAATTGCCAGCTGAGGTTGCAATGAAGATAGATGAAGCTATCGCTAGAAACATGACAATTCTCGTAGCAGAAGCCCTAGGCGCATGCAGACTATACCAAGATTACCTTCATTCAAAGGGCTATCGAAACGTAATTGTGGGTCATGCCAAGAGCATGAGATACAACGCAGGCAACTGGGAAACTATTCAGTACGGGGCTGATCTGAGAGCAAGAGAGAGGGGAATGATTGAGGACTGTGATTCAGCAATTGTCATTTGGACTGACAGCAGTGGAGTAATAGCTGAGAACTTGGAACTGCTGAAGAATCTTGGCACACCAGCCTTCCTCTACGAGCATTCTAACCGAACAGGTGCAACCGAGGCTGGTTGGCTCGATCGAGGAAGAACCTACGATCCCTACTATGCCATGAAAGAATACTTCAACAGAAGGAAGCAGAATAAGTAGATTGCGCGCTATCTCAGTCTCTGCTGTTTAAGCGTATCACAAGTCATAAAAACAATTCTACCCAGAATGCAGGGTATGAATAGAACAGAAAGATTGGAGAATATCGCGAAGTCACCGATTTCCTTTGCTTATCTCAAGCGATTCAACATAGTTGCCGGCATTCTTCACTTTGTACAAGGAATAGTGATGGTGGCTCTGGGCCTTTCTAAAGCTTACAACCTGGACATATACACTTTCTACTTGAAGTTCAACGTAATCCCACCCAATATCCAAATTGGACCAGACCCCAAAATTCTGTTGACGATAGGCTACATAGGAGTCGCGGCCGCTCTATTTCCTCTGATGTCTGCAGCAGCACATTTCACAATCGCGTTTGCGAAGAACAAGAGCTACAATGACAATCTCAAGAAAGGCATGAATCCATACAGATGGTACGAATATGCCATCTCAAGCTCATTGATGATATTCCTCATCGCCTCGTTCTCAGGAGTGTGGGAACTATGGTCGCTCGTGATGATATTCGTTCTGAACGCAATGATGACAATGTTTGGATACCTAATGGAGAAAATCAATCAGTACACTGAGAAAACTGATTGGTCACCATTCATTATCGGATGCATTTCAGGCGGAACACCATGGCTAGCAATATACGCCTATTTCATCGCGGCTATAACAAGCGTGTCGCAGAACGTGCCCACATTCGTGTACCTGATAGTATCCATCTACCTCATCCTCTTCATGGCCTTCGCAGTCAACATGGTACTACAGTACAAAGGCGTAGGGCGATGGAAAGACTACTTGTACGGCGAAAGAATGTACATAGTTCTAAGTCTCGTGGCGAAAACACTTCTGGCATGGCTAGTGTTCTCCGGAATATTCATGCCCCACTAAACACGCACAAAACAACTCCCCTTTTCTTTGAGCGCGCGCCAGAGAGTCTCTTTCTTCCAGTAGTCTTTTCCTTCATTGTCGCGTGCGCTTTTTCACATTATTATGGGATTCCGTATTTTCCAGTGATTGGGTCTCTGAAGACTAGCAGTTGAGGCGGATAGAAAGTGAATAATACGAAAGCAATTCCCAGCAGGACTAGCAGAAAAAGAGATATTCTGTTAAAGTTTTCTGAGAGCTTTTTGTGCGTCAGCAACTTGTAGCTTGATATCTGCCCGATGATGACAGCAACGACAAAAGTGGAAATGTCTATGAGAAAGATGCTCTTACCAGTGACTGCAGTATAGGAATAGAAGATGATTGGAATAGTGATTATAGCCAGATAGACACCGACTGTCTTCGCCAAGCCAAAGTTGTTAGCCGTTTTCTTCAATGGTCTGTATTCAATGAGCATGAACAACAAGGCAGGCCAAAAGACAAGTTTCAGGTGTTCCCACACACTTTCATTCACTGCAGAAAACGCCCCGGCTACTAGATTGCCACCGGACCATTCAAACGTGAAGTGGAGAATACTTCCAAGAATAATTATGAAGACCGTTCCTACCATTTCATAAACAAGCACTGATCGATCGTTGACTCGGCTCACAGCTGTCACGGTTCCCATTGTCCCAATCTTGAAGCGCGCTAGGATATCTTTTTTCGGAACACTAGAATGCTCGCTCCTAGGCTTATCACGCCTATGATTAGTATGGCGATGAGGGCGTAGCCTATACTGTCCCATACGAAACCCGTTATGATCAGGTTCTGAAACGCTTGGGCAATGTATGTGAACGGATTAATCTTGGCAACCTGTTGCACCCAGTTAGGCAGTAGCTGAAGCGGCATGACGCTCGCGGAAAGGAAAAGCAGCGGAAAAGTGG
>CAYHAK010000025.1:0-22945 GCA_964354625.1 uncultured Candidatus Bathyarchaeia archaeon | reverse complement strand
GGGTTCAAACCCCATCCCCCGCACCACTATGTTGATTTTGGAGGGGGGTTTGTCCGGGCGATGTTTCAGCATTTCCGCTTCCTGAAGATCTTGTTTCCGTCAAAGTCGCAGACACATTCGAATCCTGCGTCTACCAGAGTGCAAGCTTCCCGTTCCGTTTTGGCCACCTTTGATGTGTATTCGTCTTGACCTTGAAAGAGTTCTTCTGCCAGATGCGTGTAGACCAGGGTGTTTTTGATGTTTTTGTGCCCGAGTATGTGCATGACGTGGAGGATGTCTTTGGTGCGGTGATACTCCATTGTCGCTTTCCAATGGCGTAGCGTTCTGAAGGTTATTCTGTTGATTCTTGGGTTCTGGAGTTTGTGTGCTATGCTTCTTCTCTGCAGGCTGAAGTTGTGTCTAGCGCGCGCTGCTATGCTTCTGTTTCAACAATCTCCAGTGAAACGTGTTTCTCTTTTTTATCTTGAACATTTCTTATGAACGCTATCACTTCATGGAATCCATGAGGGAGATAAACTGGTTTTATGTCTGATCCTTGCAGATTGAACCCGGTTCGTGCTTGTATCGCAAACGCTCCCAAACCCGCTAGGGCAGGAATTGATACAACAATACTTGCAAGAGCCTGAGGCGACGTGATTTGAGGGCCCATTGTCAAGATTGAGTTCACGAGTCCTTCAATGGCTGAAACAAACGTGGGCTTGAAAATAGATCGCCACAGAGGCTCCAATAATAAAACAAAAGCAGGTAAAAATCCTGCCACCAAGATTTTCCATGGATAATGCCTCGTGTGCTCAATGTATCTTGCACTTGTGTATGGGATCTCTATGACTTTTCTTGAGAGACGTCCGTGTTTGACGAAAAGCCTTCTGTCAGTGGCGACCACGCCCCAGCTTCCTGATGACCACGTTTTCAAGACATGTTCTGGTTCGGTCAAGGTTAGAAGAGTTTCGTGAGGAATTTGAGTCAAGTCGCTTTCCTTAATCATTTCCTCAGTTATTGCGCCATCTAGTTCTCTGATGAGTTTGCAGGATGTCATGTTTCTTGCTCTTTCCTTGGCATTTGTGGAGAGTTTTTCCCATAGTTCATGATCTTCCGCGAGATTCTGTATGATTTCTGCCGCACCGGGGACGTCATCAGGGCCTTTGGTGTGGATGCCTTCCCGGCCATTTCGAACTAGCCATGACTGCCCTCCTATTCCGGAAGTCACGACAGGCACACCCATGTACATGAATTCCAGCTGCGCTAGACCAAGCGCTTCCACTCGGCTCATGAGAATGTTGGCGAATGAGGATTTAATGAGCATAATTTTCTCTTTTTCGTCTATCTCACCCAGGAAAGTTACGTTTGGCAACTGTTGTGCCTTTTCTCTGAGCTTCTCAGCGTAACGTGAATCTCCTTTTCCCGCTATCACAAAATGGATGCCTGGTTTGTCTTTGAGCAGATTGGCCACTTTCAAAACAGCCATCGGATTCTTTCTCTCTTCCAGAGTTCCAAGGTAAGAAACCAATTTGGCCTTTCGTGATATTCGATGCTGCTTAAAGAAACCGCCACTGTTGACAGCAGCAAACCGCAAAAACGATTCTTCTGTTACGCCGCTCTGGAAGAGGAAGCATTTCTTAGAGTCAGCGCCCATCTTGACCTTCGCATCCTTCTCGATGGGTGTTACAACAAGTACGAGATTCGCAGTTTTCAGAATCTGAGAAAGTGAAAGTCTGTTCCAAGCCATGCGGAAGGTTCTCTCAACGAGAGAATAGTGCTTTGGTGACGGTTCTTGAAAATGAGACATGTGACAGAACACTATAGGGTCAGTGTAGCCTCCCAAATCCTTCATGTACCGCCTCCAAGCCACAAACTTGGCTGTCTCCTCTGGCCCGTTCCAAAGAGTACTGTGGGTTATGAGCACGTTAAGCTTGAACTCGTCAACTATCTTCTCCAAGACCTGAACAAAGTCTCGGAAGCTTATGCGGCGACGAGGCCATTTAATGAGGTAGCTGGCTACGCGAATGATTGGAATTCCCAGCTCTGAGTCTTCCGCAGAGATGTAGCCTTTGCCTTTCATCAAGCTCTCAGATGAAATGACCTCAGCCCCATCGTGATAAACACTAGTTATCAGATAGGCATCATGGCCAAGAGCGATAAAATCCCTTACCATGCGCTGAGCGACTAGCTCTTGGCCTTTGCTATTGCTTGTTTGGTACATCAAAACGCCTATTCTCTTATGCATTGCTCCCGCTCACTTTCTTGGCATTTGTTTGAATCATGGGAAAATCAGAATCAAATAGAAGACCATTCGCTAGAAGCATACTTAGAAAGGAGAAAACTTTTTCAAACCTCACAAAATAGTTGCAAGCCAATATCTGTTCACTATTCTCTCTATGAATCACCCCTAAGCTGACATCAGAAGCCTCGAATGCAGTGTTATCTGTTGCTGAGTCTCCAACGTACAAGACCCCGTCTTCCACTCTCAGCTCTTTAAGCACTTCTTTCAGGGCTTCACCTTTATCAAGAAGCTGGGGATAGACATCAAAAAAAGGCTGCTGCCAGTGTCTGACCAGTTCCAAGCCAAGTGCTTCACAATAGTTTGCCACTTCTTCGATTTCCTTCACAGCGGCCTTGGCATTTCTGGCTCGTCGCCAATCTACGCAAAAAGCAAGAGGCCGTTTGCTCGCATCAGATTTTTCCTCAATCTCAACGCCATTACCTGTTGTATGTGATTTTGCGTATTCGAGAGCGATAGAGACATGCTTAAACTTGTCTTCAAGACCCTGTTTTCTCCGGGCACTTCGGCCTATTTTTGTTTCTAATCCGCCTATTGCTGACCATGCGCAAGCAAATGGAGTTCTTGGTACAACGAAGGAAAGATCTTTTGTGGTAACGATAACGATTGGGATGAATCCGCTAATCTGTTGGAGCACTGAAAGCATTTTCTTAGGAACCCTTGATTTGCTTCTTGAAGCGTCCAACGGACTTATGGTTCCGTCATAATCCAAAGCTAAACACCTAACAGCCATCCTGAATGTCTCAATAGTATTGCGCTTGCTGTCTTGTTCCTGCAAAACCTCCTCACGTGAATTGCTGAAGAAAAGCTGTTTTGAACTCCTCACGGAATTCTCCCAAATCCAAGGTACCTCATCTGAAATATTGTCCATATATGTCTTTTTGTCAAAGTGTCCAACGCGTAGAAAGCGCGCGCGTGTGAGTCAACAGTCACACAGACTTAATAAAGATCGATCGATCGGCAAGGAGCTTCTGTACAGCTGAGAAGAATATTCGGAAAATAGCGCATGCTCAGACTAATGGGAAGTTTCTGTCGAATCAACTGTTACGAATTCAAAGATAATCGCCGCCATAATTCCCATACTCCCCATTATGATTCCTAACCCTCCATAGCCATAAAGGATGAGGGTCAATCCTCCGATTCCGGCTCCAAATGCGGCGCCAACACCGCTGAAGCACGCGTGCGCTAAACAGCTAGAACCTTATATCCCAGATAGGTCAACGTAAGGGAGCGCCACAGTGGCTGCACACAAAGCTGGCCGCAGAGCTGTTAGTGTTACAATATTCACAGTGAATCACTTGGCGTGCACGCTCCAAGATCCTTTCCAATGCTTCCACTGCACTCTCGTTCAAGGATCTGAATTCTATAGAGTCTAAGGATCTTGGGTTAGTAATTCGGACATTGTACACTGGTTGCTCATTAACTGTCCCAGCCGCCTGCTTGTCGAGGAACTGGCTGATGGGTTTCCCCATGAAATCCGCAAGTACGATTTCTTTGACGATTTTACCGAATATAGTCTCCACTATTCTTTGGTTCGTTAAGACATACATGGTCGACTTGGCTACTACGAAGGAGTAAACCAAGTAGCTTAATCCAACTGGAATTAGGGCAACGCCTATCCATCCAAGTGTGGGATTAGGTGGGAGGACTTGACCATTGCTCTTGCCTCCCATGAAGCCGAAGGCTGCAAGAACAGCTCCACCAACCATTCCAAAAAATGCTAGAATAAGAGAGAGGCTGAAAAAACCCTTCTGTGTCGTCCACTCAACATTTTCACTATGAAGCAAACGGAAACCAGTCCTGCGCGCACGAGTCTTCAAGGCAATTCCTCATTTGCCTTTACCGTCAGAGGGAAATAAGTGATTTTTCAATTTATCATTTCGCACAAGCCACTTTGTGGACGTCTTCTTCTGTGGCGCGCGCTTGGGCCCCATGATGCCATCCATGCAAGGCTTTAGGGCCGACTGTTGACATGCTTGCAGATGAATATGGCGCGCGCTAACTCTCGGATTAGCAAGAAATCCCATGGAAGCATTATCCGACTGAAACTAGGAAAATGGGATGGGGTTGTTTCGTAATGGTTGATGAATGAGGTTACCGATGCTGAATCTCAGACTTGCCTTTGTGGGCGTGCGTCTCGCTTGGATTTTTGTTCGGAAAATCAATTCGATGGGAAAAGTGTTTTTTCAGAAGAAAAGTTGCTCGGCTTAAGATTGAGGCCGCGGAAAACGCCACAACTCCTACCGTAACCGCATCATAAAACAGCTGTCCAGAGAGAACAAACCTTAAGCCTATGGCTCCATAAAGCAAGCTACCGTAATATTTTCCCACAGGATCGCAAATCTTGCCTGAGGAGCGACTCGTCAACACGAACTCGGCGAACACTGCCGTGATTACGATTAGAACCCAATCAGCACAAAACCCTATAGAGCCGAAAACTAGGAACATGCAGAAAACGAGAGCGAAGTCCGCAGTCACATCAAAATAGGTTCCAAACTTTGAAGAGACCCCGATTTTCCTCGCCAAATATCCATCTAAGAAGTCTGTGAAAAGCAAGAAAAGGAACAAAACAGCGCCACAAAACAGCATTCCATTGCTGACTAGAAGAACAAGAAGGGGAACAGAGCCAAGGCGTACGGCAGTGACTGCAGAGGGAAGCCGGCTATCGATGGCAGGATTCCTCCTTTTTAAGGAGTAATATCTCTTCCGGCTTGTCGGGCACTTTCTATCGCAGAGCTGTCTCCTGTAGATAAAGACAGACTCTTATAGAATGTGCCGTTTGCAGCTTGCACTTTTTGCTTTAAAGTGTCGATGGTTGGGCTGGGAGCAGTTCCACCTTGTAAGGCGATAATCACGGTGTTGATTCCGTCAAGTTCATTCAATCTGTTCACGTAGTTCACGATGGCTGTTCCAGCTCCCCCATAGACTGGATATGCAAGTGTAAGCAGACTGTACTTCGAAAGGTTAGAAGGCGCTTGAGGACTAGCAGTGGCAATTTCCACGCGCCACCCACTCGAAGCAAGACCATCTGCAAAAGCATAAGAAGCGTCCCTTGGGAAACTGCTGAAACCAGGTTGGTACACGATCAACGCCGCCTCGCTACCCTCCGCATTAGTAACGTCAATTCCGCTGACAACCTCCCTATTAATCATTCCAGTCATCAACAAACCCGCAAACACCGCGAATGAGACAAACGCCACAATCAGGATAAGGACAAAAACAAGAATAAGCTTTTTCCATCTTTTCTGAGGCCAAAGTTTCAAGAAGGACGCCAATAGTCGATATCAGAGTTAGCTAAAAAAACCTTCTGGCAATGATCTTGGGGGTGCTCCGGCCGGCGCGCGCGTTCACATATGGAACCAAGACACGTACAACATCCCTACAAGGCTGATGCTGATAAACGCCATCAAATGGACAGGCAAGGCACCTTCAATGAAGGAGCTACTAGGAGTAGACGCAGTGCAAAGCCAGCTGAACGCCCTCAACACCCAACTGGCCAGCCTGACAGCTCAGCTCACAGCACTGCAAACGCAGCTAGGCACTCTAAACAGCACCTTGCTGTCCCAGATCAATAGCCTGAGCACACAGATCGATAGCCTAGAGGCAGAAATAGGGACGACAAACTCTACCTTGTCAAGTCAGACCAGCGACCTGCAGAACAAGCAGAACACAAACGCAATGATGGGCTACGCGGGAATTGGCATAGGCACCGTCGGCATACTGATAGGCAGTCGTCGCGATAATGCTGAGCCGCGGCAAAAAAGCCTCTCCATGAAACCCTCTTTTCTTTCAGCACGCGCAACCCATTGCCCGCTTTTTCCCATCCAACACACATCAATAGAGCGCCTCGTCTTCCTGTTTTCCGTGTGCATTCGCACCTGTTTCTCACCGACCGTGATGGAAACCTTTATGTCTTACGTGGTCTTCGATATTGGTGATAATTGGAAATTAACCTTTTTCAATTATTGCCCAAAGGCCAACAGAGGTGATTGTACACGCAGCAGAAAAGAATGTATGAAGTCAAATGCTCGGACTGCGGCAAACCTGCCACGGTGCCCTTCCAGCCTAGGCCAGGCAAACCAGTCTACTGCAGAACCTGCTTCTCGAAACACACGGTCAGGCAAACAGAAACAGTCACAGGTAACTTCGGTTTCGACCCGAAACAGGCATGGGCACGACGAAGAAACAACGGAGAAGAAAGAAAGGAAGAAAAGCCTACTAGCATCTTCCACCGGTCCTAGCACTCGCATCTCAGTTTGTTTCGAGGTCAAGTAGAAACGGCCAAGCGTCTTCTCGGTCGCACATATTAGCCCAGTGCCGTAGGGATGAGGCCAGAGCCATTTGAGACCCGCGCCACGATACGCGCTAGCTTGGTTGCTTTGACAAGCTTGAAGAGCGAGTCTTTTTCCTTGCGTTCACGGCTATACCTAACACAAGCAGCATCAAGCCTGCAGAGACAAGCACCCAGCCAAAAGAAGACATGGCCACCGACCCGCGCCACGAACTCGGAAACAACAGAATAGCCACAAAGAGGATAGTCAGTACAGGCAATGCCTTATTGCCCAGCCTCTCATCGTATCCAATCAGTGGTAGAAGATACTCTGGCCGGACATACTCAGTCCTCATTCTTTACCCTCACCTGGGTTGAGAGAAGCCAGGGCGAACATGAAAGATGTCCGTTGGAAAACAACCCAAAGTGTTTCTCGAAACAAGGCTAGAGGGCACGCGCGTGCCTTTCAGGCTTCTTGCTCGAAGATGAAAGCAGCTCTGCCAAGGGTTTCCTTGATCGGCAGATGCTGAGGACAAAGCTCTTCGCATTTGCCGCACTTTGCACATTTTTTCGCACAGCTTTCAGGAGGAATCTGCTCACGATACTTGATCTTGACTTCATCATCCCTGTCTTTCATGTAGAACTCGTTGAACAATTCAATTATCTTGGGCACGTCCACGCCATTCGGGCAGGGCTGGCAGTATCGGCATCCTGTGCATTGGATGAAGCCGTATTGCTTGTATTTCTCTGCGACTCGTTTGTACAGGTTGAGCTCACTGCTAGATAGCATCCCGGCCTCGGCGTGGTCGGCTGAGGCGACGTTTTCTTTGACTTGGCTCATGGTGCTCATGCCGCTCAAAGCCACGGTTACGTCGGGGTTGTTCCATACCCACAGTAAAGCCCACTCGGCAGGCCTCCTCTTCGTCTCCGCCCCACTCCAGACAGCCTCAATCTCCTCATGCGACTTTAACGCCAGTCTTCCGCCTGCAACCGGCTCCATAACCACCACGGGCAACCCCTTCGAAGCCGCATATCTGATTCCATTCGTTCCAGCCTGGTAGCCCGCGTCCATGTAGTTGTACAGGACCTGACACAGACCCCAGCCATCGTAGGCATCAACCATGTTCTTGAAGACAGAAAATTCGTCGTGAAAACTGAAACCCAGATGACTGAATTTGCCTTTTTCTATCCTCTCTTCAGCCCACTTGAGGACGTCAAGCTTCATCATGCTCTGCCACCGCTCGCTGTTCATCCCATGTAGCAGGTAGAAGTCAACGTGGTCGGTCTTGAGCCTGGTGAGCTGCTCATCCAGGCACTTGTCCATGTCGCTTCTGGAGTGTACCAGCCACGTCGGCATCTTCGTGGCCAGCCTCACCTTCTGGCGGTAGCCGTCCTGCAGTGCCCTGCCCAGAAAGGCCTCGCTGTTGCCGCCGTGATACACGTACGCTGTGTCGACGTAGTTCACGCCGCAGTCTACGGCATACCTGACCATTTTTGTGGCTTCAGGCTCGTTGATCTTGCGGAAATCGTCGCCCATGACAGGCAACCTCATCGCCCCGAAGCCCAGAACTGAAGCCTCCCAGTCAAGCCTTCCGAAGCACCTGTATTTCATAGACCTCTCTCCATCTTGCGGTATTCAAAATACCCTTATAGGGATTCCGCACGTAAGAAGAAAAGAAAATGCGAAAGACTTAAGCTTGTCCGAGCCAACGGGAAGCGCGCGCTTACGGCACATCTTGCCTTCTAGGCGTTTGCACTGTACTCACTGCTTTCTCTCAATGAGCTCAATCAGCGTTCCGTCAGGGTCCTCAACGAAGGCTATCAGCGGCCCACCGGGGCCAAGCCTGTAAGGCTCGTCCGTAATCGTTACGTTCTCCTTCCTCATTGCGGCGACAGTCTGCTCCATGTCTTTGACGTCGAAGGCGACGTGGTCGAACACGCGGTCTTCGTAGTCGGCTTGCACGAATTTCTTCTGTTTTCTGTAGAATGTCAATTCAAGTCTTGCGCCTTTGCCTTCAGGGTCCTGAAGAAAAGCTATCTCAGCATCGTTCTGCGGAATCTCTCGCCTGCTCAGAAGCCTAAGCCCTAGCATCCTCGTGTAGAAGGCAATTGACCTGTCCATGTTGCTCGTTCGAACGCTCGTATGAGTAAACACGACACATTCACCAGCCTATCCATGTCTACGTCGCAAATATAAAGACTCAATCGTAAACAGCGACGTTATGACAAGGCGTGAGAAGCATCCGCACACCTACAAAGCATTAAATACGATCGCCCGAGAGGATAGATTCCTCCACGCTGGAAAGACAATGATGGAAGAGGAACTATCGTTTAGAGTTGCCTTTCTGCTGGTCTGCAGTTCACTACTTGCCGTGAGAGCATACTACGCACTACGTGGCCAATCTGCGAACAAGAGGGCCTCATGGCCTGAAAACTGGAAGGAGCTCGTAGAATACGAAGGCACGCTGAGCGTCGTGTTGCGCAAGACAGTTTTTCCTCTGTGGATCAGCTCGCTGGTCGTCTTCGCCGCGTTTCCGTCATGGCTGAGCTGGGCTTCTCTGCCGTTCCCCACGTGGCTGCGATGGCTTGAAGTCTGCTTTGCCGCGGTATGCCTGCCACTTCTGATGTGGGTTCAGCATACGCTCGGCCACCACTGGTCTACGCAGCTGAGGCTTAGGAAAGACCATACGCTGGTAACGAGCGGTCTATACCGCTGGACCAGGCATCCTATGTACACTGTCCTCTTCGTGCTCAGGCTAGCTATAGCACTCGCCACTGCCAACGCGCTCATACTGCTCACAGAAGGCACGCAGTTTGCATTGTACTACGCACGCATCGGCAAAGAGGAGCAAATGCTGCTTCACAGGTTCGGCGAGGAATACCGTGTATACATGATGCGCACTGGGCGGTTCTTGCCGCGCCTCGCGACGAGGCATGCGTGAGGTCTTGGGAAAACACTAGACGAGAGGGAACCGACAAATGCTTCTAGCTTAGGAATTTGCCGTTCTTGTAGAACAGCTTGCCGTCCGCGCAGATCTCTCCGCCTTTCTTCATGTCCTTGAGTATGTCCCAGTGTATCGCTGACTTGTTCACGCTTCCCGAGTCAGGGTAGCCGTTGCCGAGGGCCAAGTGTATGGTTCCGCCCATCTTCTCGTCGAAAAGCATGTTCTTGGTGAACCGGTTTATGTTGTAGTTTGTGCCTATTGCGGCTTCGCCGATGCGGTCTGCACCCTTGATCTTAATGAGCTGCTTGAGCAGGTCTTCGCCTTTCGCCGCCGATGCCTTAACGATCTTCCCGCTTTTGAACGTGAACGAAATATCCTCGACCTCTCTGCCCGCATATATGCCTGGGTACGTGAAGCGTATCTTGCCATTTACCGAGTTCTCCACGGGCCCTGTGAACACTTCGCCGTCGGGCATGTTCTTGTCTCCTGCGCAGTTGACCCACTTGCGGCCTTTCACGCTGAAAGTCAGGTCGGTGTCTTCGCCTACGATGCGTATCTTCGAGGCCTTGTCTAGCAAGCTGCAGGTCTTTTCCTGCTTCTGGCGGATTTTCTTCCATTCTGCAATTGGGTCCTTCTTGTCGATGAGGCAGCAGTTGTACACGAAATCCTCATACTCTGGAAGCGACATGGAAGCTTCTTGCGCTTGGTCTGTAATCGGGAAAGGCAGACCTGTCCAGCGGAGTTTGCCCTCAGCCACGCGCTTGTAGAAGATCTCATTCATCTCGCTTCTCGCCGCCCTGAACGCCCTGATGAGTGCTGGGTCGATGCTCGTCAATCTCTTAGGGTTCGGGTCGCAAAACAGGCCTATGCTCACGTCCATATTCTCGTAGATGAACCTGTCAAAGGGTGACACGAATTTCAGCTGATGGTCCTTTGCGTGCTTGAAAAAAACGTAGTCAAGGTCGAGGCTCGGCACCGTCCACGGATATGCACCTACTGCAAGGCATTCCTTGTATAGCTCCGTGATTAGCGGTGCAGCCAAAGCCGTTCCACGAATTACGACCTTCTCCTTGGGTTTCACCGCAACGCTGTAGCGGACACAGAGTTGCGCGAGCTTCTCCACTCTCTTGTCAAACATGCCTAAACACGCTCAGAACCGTTTCTCACTATTTAATGCTCAAGTCTTAAGTTTTGGGTATCATAGCTTTTGGAGAAGCAAGGATTGAATCTGAGAAAGCGGTAGAGATGGCGATGCTTTAGGCGGTTGCCATTTTCCAGATGGCCTCTTCCATCTCAGGCCCGTGCTTCATGCCGTAGTAGATGCCTGCGACTTTGGCTCCGAAAGGTATAGCTACTTGCTTGACGAGCTTGAGCAGTAGCGGATTGTTGATTCTGTCTGCGAGGAAAGTGTCCTTCCAGATTCTTACGTTATATTCCCAGCAACGTGTAATAAATTCCCATCTTGCCTTCGTCAGCGAGTCCACTTCGGCGCCACTCTTGTTCATGAGCATGCAGTTTTCGAGAGGCACGAACAGCAAAGGCACGTAGAAAGCCTGACACTCCCTCAGGTCGTCCATGAGGTCAAGCGTCGCCAGGACGTCCTCCTCCTTCTCTTCAGGAAGCCCCACTATGAGCGTGCCCAGCGGGTACCAGTCATTGTCGTTCAGTATGCCGAAGGCTTGAGACACGATTTCGGGCCACTGCTCAGGCTTGTAAGGCAGCATCTTCCCCGCCATGAACCGTTTCATGAGCCTCACGCTGCCTGTCTCAATCCCCGTCTCAGAGGTAACGATCCTCTTGCCGCCATGGCTGTACCAGTTACGTTCAATCAGAACCTCCGACAGCTCCTTAACCATCTGAGGATCATGAACCACAGGTGCCAGGCTCATGTGCGCAGGCTGTATGGCCTTCACGCCGGGATGCGAGGCCACAGTCCTGACGAGCCTCAGAACAGCTTCCCTGTCGGGCACAAATGCCTTGTCCTTCGCACCGTACAGGAAAATGTCCTCAGTCACAAGCGTGATGTGGTCGCTGCCTTCCCGAACGGTCAGCTCCACTTCCTTCATAATACGCTCCAAGGGCATGTCGCGCTTCTTCTGCATCGTAGGCGTGCAGAACTGGCAGTTGCGCCCGCAGCCTCGGCTGATCTCCACGCACCCATGAATCGCCGCATGCCTGATACACGGAACCTCCTCAATCTCCGAGTTCTTCTCAACCCGAAGCACGCGCGGCAGAGGCTCACCGCTCACAGCCTTTTTGAATACGTCTACTACCGCTTCCTCGCCTTCGCCTATGACGACGCAGTCTACGCCGTAGCTCTCGGCCACCTTCTTGCGTTCAAGTTGCCACGCTCCGAAACCGCCCACGATGATTCTTGGCTTGTAGGTGCTTAAGGCTGGATGTCTCACGAGGGCTCGGAACTCGATGGCATTCATAGGTTCGCCTCCGCCTACTATTGAGGAATAGGTTTTGCTGACGTATCCCATTCCCGTGGGGTCCATTGAAGAGATGCCTATCGCCTTGGTGTTTGGACCCACGAACTTGTCAAGATCGCCCGGGTGAACCACGACCACCTCAGATTCGGAAAAACCGTTCTGCAAGAGAATGGCTTCCACCTTTCTCAAGCCGTTGGGTGCATACTTTGCCCTTCCGTTGCCGGTGTGACCTGCTGGCGGATACAACTTCTTGCGGACAAGCCATAACGGCACGGGACCCTTAGCGAACCCGCCCACGAAAGCGATAAAGGGACTGTTGTAGAAATCGCTCATCTCAGTGGCAGAAGCTGTCAGAACTACTTTCACGCCGGCATTTCTCGCCATCAGCCATTACCCTTGCTACACGCTCAAAGGGATTCCTCAATGACTTATTAAGACTATTGTCAGCTGGACGTCAAACCAAAGCTAGAAGAATAATGCCTGAGCACCGAAAGCCAAAGCCTCCTTTTTGAGGCATTTCTGGTGAGTATATTAACCACGACGCTCAATATTTTCAATAGACAAAGCAGCTGGGAACAGGCAATTCGAGAACAAGTGGTGAGAACTATCCTCAGTATCAAATGGCTTCTGCTGCTCTGCTGTCTGTCAATATCGGTCTTGACACTGGAGTTGCCTAATGCGAATAGCAAAGACCTCAGAACTGCCCAGGCAAGAGGCTTCACGACAATTCAGGCGGCCATAAATAACGCGAGCGTGGGCGACACGATATGTGTACCGCCTGGAATCTACTATGAGCACGTTGTCATTAACAAGACGATTTCTCTTGTTGGAGAGAACAATGTAACCACGATAGTTGATGGCAGCGAAAATGGGACAGTCATATCCGTGACGGCGGACAGCGTCAGAATAGCCAGCCTTACTATACGCAACAGTGGATGGGGCTGGACCAGAAACGGAATATATGTTCAGGCTGATAACTGCGAAGTCAGCAACAACTATCTCATTCACAACTGCCACAACATCAGGCTCAACTACTCACGAAATTCCATGGTTCTGAACAATATCATTGACAGCAATGGCTACGGCATCAGACTGCTTCATGCCACCGAATGCGTGGCAATAGGCAACGAGGTGTCCAACTGCATAGGTGGCGTCCACCTAGAGTTTGCCACGAACTGCACCGTGAGCAGGAATCATCTCGAACACAACAACCAAGGAGTCCGAATGTACTCACCCTGCACATACAACACGATAACGGCAAACACAGTGGTCAACAACGCCTATGACGGGATGATAGATAACTCGATGAACGGAAACAGCACATTCTACGCCAACCTGATATTCCACAACAACTTCATCAACAACACACTCCCCTTCTTACTCAGAGGCACAGGCCTCGTCTGGCACAAAGGCTACCCACAGGCTGGCAACCACTGGAGTCGCTACAACGGCACGGACCAAAACAGAGGCCCTTGCCAGAATGAAACAGGTAGCGACGGTATAGGAGACACACCATACGCCATAGACACCTACAATATTGACCAATATCCCTTGATGGCCCTGTGGAACACCTCGCCCGTGCTCAACACCGACACAGACCAACGCTTCGCCTCCATACAGGAGGCCATAGATTCAAACGCGACAATGGATGGCCACACCATCCAAATCGAGGCCGGATACTACTTCGAAAACGTGAACCTAAACAAGGCTATCACGCTGGTTGGCGAAGGTGCATCCAAGACGTTCATAGATGGAAACAACCGAGACTCGGTTGTCAGCATCCTCGCAGAGAATGTCAGCATCATCGGCTTCAGCATACGCAACAGCGGCTCAAGCTACTTGGCTCAGGGCATGGGCAGCGGCATCTTCCTAGACCACACGTCAGGGTGCAGCATAGCCTATTGCACAGTAACAGACAACCGCATTGGAATCCACGCCTACTTCTCAACAGACAATACCATACAACACAACAACGTCAACGCCAACAGCGAAAACGGAATTTGGCTCTGGTATTCAGGCAACAACAACTTGACCGACAACACAATGAGTGACAACGAATACAACTTCGGCGTCTTCGGAGGCAATCAAACACACTTCACCAACGCCGTGGACTCGACTAACACCGTGGACGGCAGATCTGTACGCTATTTGACTAGCGCCGAGAACGAGATCATCAGCCAAGCAGACATAGGCACCCTATATCTGATCAACTGCACAAACATGACCGTCCAAGATCTGAACTTGACGCGAAACGGGCACGGAATATTCGGCTATGACCTCACAAACTCCAAGATCAAAAGCGTCAACACGCATGACAACAATTACGGCATCTTCCTCCAGAACTCAAGCAACAACACCATAGAGAAGAGCCACTGCACAAGGGACTGGGCTGGCATCGACCTTCAGGATTCTGACGACAACAGGATTGAGGACAATGCGGCTATCGAATGTGAGAAAGGAATCCAGCTCTATGAAGCCCACCGCAACCGCCTGACAGAAAACACTCTCCAACACAACCTGTACGGAATCAGGCTCTACTCATCAAGCTCCAACACAATCTTCCACAATAACCTGATTGACAACACGGAAAACGCGAACACCATCTACTCCTACGGAAATGTCTGGGATAATGGCTGCGAAGGCAACTACTGGAGCGGATACAATGGCACTGATACAGACAGCGACGGCGTAGGCGACACGTATCTGCCTTCGAATGGATTGGATGTGTATCCTCTTATGAGCCCCTTCATGGCAGGCGACGTAAACCACGATGGCAGGATCAACATATTCGATGTTGTCAAAGCTTGTGCCTCCTTTATGACCACGCGACCGGACTCGCGCTGGAACCCTCACGTAGACATAGCTGAGCCTTACGCGGTGATCGACTACCTCGACATAGCTGAGATATTAGTCAGCTATAATCTAAGGTGGACGCCTCCGTGAGAACTAATCGCGCGCCATCTCTCAGTGCGACTAGGCTTGTCCACACCAGACGAGTGCAATAGAAGCGCGCGGTCCTGGATGTATCAAGCGTCAATGCTTCACGGCTACGTTGACTAAGAAAATGGTCTTTTCCTTCAAAATAGAACTTAGTCTCAAAAATCTTAACTAGGACTGCCACGCATATTGGTAATGCTGAATTAGAAAGGAGAAAGGAGAATGAGAAGAAATCTTGGAAGTAATGCTGTTCCTTTGCTGTTGACTGCATTGATGATCGCTAGTGCCTTAACATTCATGCCCGTAGGCAATGCTGCACCAAAAAAGATGACCTTCACGTCAGGTGACACCGTCAGCTTTGGCAGCCCAGTCAATATGGAGTTCTCGTCAGGCATCATGATGAGGTTCGGGACAGGAATTCGTATGCAGGTTTTCGACATGAACGGAGATGGAGTTCTCGCGCCTTGCGATTGGCTTCAGATATTCTGGCCGGAAGGTTACATTCCTCCACCATGTTCATGGTGGGAAGTCCTAGACCAGTTGGGACAGCCAACAGGATTCGAGTTCCACGTCGACCAAGCAGGCCCAATGGAGTTCCACATCGACATGATGTACCCTGGTCCCGTTCAGATTCCGCCAATCCCGTTCTGGGCGGAAATGAAGGTGACCGCGGCTGAGCCATGCCAATACTACGTCGTTCACTGGCCTGAACACTGGTATCCTGCCGAATGCAGTTGGTGGGAGATACTCGACCCAGAAACCCGAGAGCCTACTGGATTTGAGTTCCACGTAGACTGGACCAACGAAAGCTGCGAGTTCCACATAGACGAAGTGACGCCGGGACCTTACATACCGCCGTTCCTGCCGGTCTATGAGATAGTCGCGCGCAGGAAGGTTATCGAAATCAAGACGTGCGACTGGTTCAAAGTGGAGACTCCACAGGGCTTTGTCCCGTCCCCCTGCACATGGTGGGAAGTAACTATCCCGCATGTCGGCGGACCATCAGGTGTCGAGTTCCACGTCGATCAAACATACCCGAACGGAACATTCCACATTGATCAAGTACTGCCTATGTCTCCGGCGCCGATACCGTGGGGCCCGACGGACCTTGTTCCAGCACGAAAGAAAGTGGAAACCATACAGCAATGCTCATGGTTCCAGTCTTTCGACTTGGCAAGAACTCCGAGTCCCTGTTCATGGTGGAAAGTTGTCCATCCTGACGTCGGGGACGTAGAGTTCCATGTGGACCAATCGAATCCCGACGGCACATTCCACGTCGACTACGCAAACCCCGTAGCAACATTCAACCCACCCACCTTCGAAGTGGTCGCCGAAAAGAAGATCACCGGCATCGTAGCGTGTGACTGGTTCAAAGTGATCAATCCGACAAGTTGGGTTCCAGCGCCATGCACTCACTGGAAGATAGTCTGGCCAACGCAATGGGCCGGAGTGGAGTTCCACGTAGACTCGAGTGACGGCATAGACAGGTTCCACGTAGATTCAGTTGATCAAATGGGGCCTGCCCCAACGCCACCGCCGTGGAACGTCACCGCCGAACAGTACACGCCGCCGGAACCATGGTACCTCAAACCAGCTCAAGACGACTACGCGCCAAGCGGAATGCCTGACTTCGATCAGCATCAAGACCAGTGGGGTCTAGGCCAAGGAATCTACACGTGGTGTGGACCAGTGGCAACTGCCAACTCGCTATGGTGGCTCGACTCTGAGTATGAGACACTCAACTTCCCGACCCCAGTGTCTCCGCCGACAATCAGTGACCACTTCCCGCTCGTGACCTCCTACAACCCAAGCGTCTGGGACGACCACGACCCACAGAACGTCGACCCACTAGTCAGAAACCTCGCCTTCCTCATGGACACAGACGGACAACGCACAGGTCTGGTACACCAGGGCACAAACTACATCGACATGGAAACCGGAATCTCACAGTACCTCCAGCAACAAGGCGTAAACCCACTTGGAGACTGCGACGGAGACGGAAAGGTCGAACTCGACGACATAACCATAATCAACAATGCAATGGGATCGATGCCAGGATCACCAAACTGGAACATGGCTGCAGATGTAATCATCGACAACATGGTGAACCCGGCTGACTTAAGTGCTACCATAATGAACCTAGGCATGGTGGGCATGTTCTACGAACACACTGAAGAGTTCGCAGACTTCTACTGGATCGAGGCTGAGATCGAGCGTTGCCAAGACGTTGAGCTCTTCCTAGAATTCTGGCAGTTCACAGGTTCAAGCTGGGTGAAGCTGTATGACAACCCCAGCCTCGAAGCAGGCCACTTCGTAACGTGCGCAGGAGTCAACTCCACAAACCAGGAACTGCTCATCAGTGATCCATACTGGGACGCTTTCGAAGCAGGTGCAACGCAAGGACGCTCGCCAGCAGCACACCCATATCCACACCCACCGCTAGTCCACAACGATGCACAATATGTCTCACATGACGAGTACATTGCCTTACCGTGGATGGCTCCGCCGCCTTCACCATACGGTTCAAAGCCCATCTGGGAGCTCGCGGGATATCTGCAAGCGCTGGGCTACAACCAGAACTGGCACGCATTCATCAGGGCCGCAGTAGCCACATCGCCACTAGGCGAACACGATGTCGCAGTCGTAGATGTCTGGAACAGCAAACAAGGGTGCATACCCAAGCCAACGGTAGGCAGAAACTACCCAGTACGCATAAACGTTACTGTTGAGAACCAAGGCGACTTTGTGGAGACGTTCACCTTGACCGTCTACGCCACAAGCATGCCGCCTTCTGCAATCGTCGGAACACAACTCGTCACCAACCTGCTTGTTGGAGAAACACGGGTGCTCTACTTTGTCTGGAACACGGCCGGTCTCAGCTACGGTGATTACTCCATAAGCGCCACGGCAACTCCGGTACCGCTCGAAACTGACACAACAGACAACACCCTAATAGACGGTACCGTAACAGTGACAATCCCCGGAGATGTCGACGGCAACTACGTCGTTAACATCTTTGACGTAGTCAAAATCACTGGCAGCTACGGAAAGAGGCGAGGAGATCCACAATACAACCCCAACTCAGATCTTGACGGCAACAACGTAGTCAACATATTCGACGTCGTAATCTGCACAGGCAACTATGGGAAAAGATACCCATAACCACCTTTTTTTCTTTGTTTCTAAAACCGAGAATTGTGCAAACATGTAACTAGCGCGCGCTCGGTAACATTTCTAAGCCGTGATACTATCTAGGGTGACTGGATGATTGAAGATGAAGGCTTTGGTTCTCAACGCCAGCCAAAGCATGGAAAAAGGCAGCACTGCGTTGATATTGAATCCCTTCATTGAAGGCATGAAAGAAGAAGGCGCCGAAGCTGAACTGCTGTACGTTTGAGAGTTTAAGGTGAACCCTTGTCAGGGCGAACAGAGTTGCTGAACCAGAACACCCAGAAGCGCGCGCTCTGTTGGTGCGTGTCTTTGTATTGTCGGCAGGCGTGTCCAACGTAGCGCTTATCTTGATCATCTGACACGTGTTGTCCGACCGTGACGCAACGTGAGCTTCAAATACCCGCGTGGAGTCCGCTTCCAATGCTTGAGATGTGCTACGTGTTGCGGAGACACGAGCATTCACGCTAGGCACATCCTTATGCTGAAGCAGGAGGCTAAACGCATCGCGAAAGCAACATCTAGACCTGTTGAAGAGTTTGCTGCCAAGATTGAAGGACACGAGCCTTACGTTTACGAAATGAAAAAGACCCCAGAGGATGGAAAATGTGTTTTCCTCAAGAGCAAATCGTGCACTATCTATGATCATAGACCTGTGATTTGCAGGTTCTACCCATTCGAATTCAGGCCTACAAAGAACTGTGTACCCGAGTTTTGCGCTACCGATGAATGCCTCGGCATAGGCAAGAGTGTACGCTTGCTGAAGAAGGGCTACTTTGAGGTATTGGTGCGGTGTCTCGAGGAGGTGCTGGAGGGGTCAAAGTCAGACTCGGTTTCCAAATACTCCAACGCCAACCCTAAAACTGCAACAACACGTCCTTCTTCTCGATAATATACCCGCAGTAGTGGCACTTCAACAGCAACGGTTCATCACAATCCACATAGAACCTCGCCTTCACAGGCTCGTTGCTGTTGCTTATACACGCAGGATTGGCACACTTGATTATGTCATCAATAGCCTTCGGAAGCTTGACCTCCTGCTTCCGCACCACTTTATAGCCGCGAATAATGTTGATGCATGCATGCGGCGCCAGCAACGCGATCTTGTGCACCTCCTGCGGATTGAGCTCCCTGCCCTCAATCTTGACGATGTCTTTAACCTTGAAACGCTTGCTAGGCACGTTAATCGCAATCGTGATAGGCCCCCTGTCACGACCCGTTATGCCCAAAATCTTTACAACATCCAACGCGTGACCAGCCGTAATATGATCGATAACAGTGCCATCCTTTATCTTCGAAACACGCAACTCAGTCTCACTCATACGAAAAACGCCTTCCAAAAAGAGGCCTATACGCTTAACACAGATAAAAAACTTTAGCGCGCGCGCACCATCGAACGCGCTTTCGGTGGCCAGTTAAAAAGTTATTTAGTAGATGTGCAGAGTTGTTGGTCTGGGTAAGAGCATGGAGTTCAAAAACCGAGACATAATCTCAATCAAAGATTTTTCGCTCGAGGACATCAACCACGTCTTCAGAACGGCAAAAAGCATGGAGCCACTGGCTGAGAAAGGCTCGGACATGCTCAGAGGGAGGATTCTAGCCACACTGTTTTTCGAGGCCAGCACGCGCACGCGTCTCAGCTTCGACGCTGCAATGCTCAAGCTAGGCGGATCCACGATAGGCTTCGCCGAAGCCGAAATGGCCTCAGTCAAGAAGGGCGAAAATCTCGCCGACACCGTGCGCACAGTGGAAAGCTACGCGGACGTCATAGCCGTAAGGCACCCGCTCGAAGGCGCGGCGAGGCTTGCGGCTGAGTTCGCGAAAGTTCCGATCATTAACGCGGGAAGCGGCGCTGAGGAGCATCCGACGCAGGCTCTTCTGGACCTGTACACGATGAAGAAGGAGAAGGGCAAGATCGACGGCCTCAAGATAGCCCTCGTAGGCGACCTCAGATACGGCAGAACCGTCCACTCACTAGCCTACGCGCTCTCCCTGTACAACATTGAGCTACTCCTAATCTCGCCTGAAACGCTGAGAATGCGCCGCGAAGTCCTCCAAACCATAAAAGACAAGATCCAAGTAACCGAAAGGACAAACCTCGAGAAGATCATCCCCACGGTGGACGTCCTATACGTCACGCGGATACAGAAGGAACGCTTCCCCGACCCTGCGGAATACGTGAAGGTCAAAGGCTCCTACAAGATAGACCTCGAAGCCCTCAAGGAAGCCAAGAAAGACCTCACAATCCTCCACCCGCTACCAAGAGTAGACGAAATCGCACCCGAAGTAGACGGCACACAATACGCACGATACTTCCAGCAAGTAAGAAACGGCATAGTCGTCAGAATGGCGCTACTGGCCTTGATACTCGGAGCCGCAAAATAGCCTCTAGCTCACACAGACGCAAAACGGTCATAGAAGGAAAGAGTGCTCACTCCCCCGCATGAGGGACACTTGTGCAGCAAGCCAGGCCAGCTTCTTCTGCAGTTAGCGCAATAGGTCAGCCTCCGATCATAAGTAAAGAACTCGATGGCCCCATCTTCAACAATCCGCCTTGACAAAGACACAAGCTCATCCGGTTTGTACTCGGTCTCACCAAGATCTATAGCCGTAAGGCCTCCACCAGAATACAGATCATGCAGCCTCTTGTCCACCGCAACGGCTTCAGAAGCGAGTTCGCCACCCTTGACAGCCAGCCTGCTGACCGTCGAGTAGAACGGCCTCTCTCGGGTTCCCGAAAAACGGACTTTTCCAACGCCGAACCGTTCAATGTCCAGTTTGGCAAGCCTTTCAGAGGCTTCAGGACTGGGCAGAACCGCTGTAACCACGCGTCTCGCGCGTCTTCTTCCCGTCTTCTGAGTGTACGCAACCGTGGCGCGCATGGCTTCCTCGGCAAACCCCAAGGCCCCTTCGTCCGAATACTGGTTCTTTCCACAGAAGGCTTCTGTCGCCTCGCCGAAGCCGGCCAAGTTCACAACCCACGAGCAGCCCTCAAGTCTCAGATACTGGTCGCCGTCCACATCCTGCATCAGGAACGGAAGCAAACCCCTGCCAGACTGCTTGAGCGCCCGGTACTTGATGTCCAAAGCCCGAATGGTCATCTCCAGCCTCTCCTGCAGGACCTCAAAAAACTTCACTCTGTCATTCCCGGAATCGTACACTACCCTCGGCAGATTAACTGTAACGCACCCTAGACAGCCGGTACGCAGGGTGTCGATCTCCCAGTCACCGCTCATATCAGCTTTGACCCTGAAGCCAGAGGCAGAGAAGGCAGACTGCTTCTGCTTGTCTCCAATATTGGCGAAATAGAGCAAACCCTTCGCCGATGCCAGAGCATGTGCCTTCAGCAATATCGCCTTTGCTCTCTCATCCGCAAAAGATTCCGAACGCAGCTTGATGATGATCTTTGGATTGGAGAGTGGCTTGATCTCACTCTCCTCGGCAAACACTTCGACAGCCAGCGAGGCCAGCAACTGGCTTTCGTCAGAATAGACTCCGTAAGTACCTCCAGCCTTCCCAGAGGCTCTGAACGGAAGCCCGACCACAAAGCTAGGAATAGTGAGTTCCAAACCTAGCGAAAGCGGAACGTGTTGGCTCACGTTCGAAATGAACGTTCGCAATGCCTCCTTCACTCTTGAAGGCTCCAACCCTCTCACAAACGGAGCCAGAAAAATGTTGAAGTAGTCAAGAGTCTGCGCTTCGCACGTCTCCCTTGCAGAGCAAAGGAGAACGTTGAATGCAGCTGAAAGGGCAGATTCCAGATTCTGCGGCGTGGGGCCAGAAGCCTGAAGGGCACCTGTCTTCCCGAAACTCAGGCTGTGCTGGAGGAGAAAACGCAGGTCATGCATGACCTCATTCGGCTTCAAGATCCACAAGCCCAAACCATTGACGTGCAACGCGCCTGAAAGGTGAGCGTCCGCAACGTCTCTTGGAAAAACGTTCAGCAGCGTGTATTCTTTGAGCACGGTTTCTCCGGCTGTCTCGACTATTGAAGCTGAACCTTGGAACGTCTTGCTTCTTGCCTCTATGAGGCCAGCAACTTCGTGGACTGGCAGCCCGAGACGCGTTAGCTTGTGTCTGTGCTCCTCCAGACCTTTCTCGACAAGAATAGCATTTACAACCTCCCTAACAAGCGGCGCCGTAAGGTACTTGGTTCTGGACTTGAGCAGCTGTTTCTCCGCTTCCTTAGCCACTTTCTGGGCCAGCTCGGCAGGCACCTTCGCCTCCTTCATAAGCGAACTCGCTATCTTGCTTGTGTCGAACTCTTCCAGCGCCGATCGACTGGTGCGCACGAGCATACCCTTCGGCTTCGAAGCCTTCTTCTCAACCCTGTCCGCGACGTCAATAACCATCTTTCCCAAGTCGGTCAGGCAGTACTTTCTCGCCTCAACGTCTGCCTCAATCAAATCCGCCCTAAGCAAAAACTTCAGATGATACGCAAACTTTCCCGCATCCCTGCTCGGATTCATTTTCAAGGCACTCATAAGCTCACTGTACGAGAGAAGCCCACTGTCAGACAACAAATTCAGAATCTGCAGCCGAATAGGTGACGAAACAGCCTTGAGAACCTTGACTCCTCGCACACGTTGCGGAACAGACAAGCCTAACGGCAGCCTCCTCCAAGCGCAACAGTACTGACAGCAAGTAAGAGTTTAAAGCTTGAGGAAACACTCTATTTTCGTCGCCTGACTGAATACGCATGGGCAACAAGGGGCTGTCGGCTAGCTTGGTTCAGGCTATGAGCCTCGGGCGTTCGTGACCCCGGTTCAAATCCGGGCAGCCCCACCACTCTGGAACTGAATATGTACCGCTTCCTCAATCATTTTCCCCTTTTTTGTAATTTAGCCGAAGCAGGCGCATGCTTTTGTTCTCCAGTCTCGCTCGGGCAGTGGTCTCTCCCGGGCTACCACTC
>CAYHAK010000024.1:0-23284 GCA_964354625.1 uncultured Candidatus Bathyarchaeia archaeon | reverse complement strand
ACTTCTACAGAGCTTTTGTTGCTCAGCAACTGATAGTAGCCCTGTTTGTCTCCCGAAATAGCCCTATCTAAGGAGTGACTTCCAATAGTACTATAGTGTCTGCAGTTTAATAAGTCAGCATAGAACTATCCTCTATCTGGTGCTAATACGTTTCTTTCTGTAGACTATGACTGCTAGGAGTGTCACAATCATGAACAGTGGTAGAGTAAGGAATGATGGGAACTCTGGAACAATTATGATTTCATGTTCTGTGTGCAGGTATGTTAGGTAGATGTAGTTCATGAAGCCTGCTGTCCAGTTTCTTCTGGTTAACGGCGGTTGATTGTCCACTAGCACTGTGTAGTTTGCCTGCCACAATGCTTCGACAATAGTGCTGGGTATGTCCACTCTACAGAATCCCACGCCAGCTGTTCCAGTTGCGTTGAAGCGAAGTATTTCCTGCGTCATGTTAAGACTAAAAGCTGCAATTGTCGAATTGCTGATTATCAGTACATGCTCGGTGATGAAGCCGAGCGGCACTTCAAAAGTGCTAATTGAGCCAGGGAGGGGATACTTGTCTATGTTGAGGGTTCCAATATTGTATGAGCCGTCACATATGCCATCGCTTCCTGGTTGGTTTTGGTGTTCGCCACTGAAACTGTCCGTCTTGGTATGATCGCTCCAGTAGTTTCCACCATTAGGCCATCCTATGTCCCAATCATTATGGGGCGTGTATGAGAAAGTCTTGAACTGATTAGTGTTGTTGACGAAATTGTTCTGGTAGATAATGTTGTCCTCAGCATTAGTCAACCATATTCCATAGGCGTTGTCAACCACGGTATTCCACATGATAGTGTTGTTAGATGAATACAAGAGCAGTTCTATGCCACAAGCAGTAGCCCCTTTTCTCATTCCAGCAATGTAGTTGCTCTGAATCAATGTGTGGTTGGAAGTGCGAAGCAGTATTCCAAGATGTCCGTCTGTAAGCTCGTTGCCTTCTAAAGTACAGTCGACGCAGTCGCTCACCTCGATGCAGAAGGTTGAGTTTGCGATCATGTTGTCAAGTATGCGTATCCGAGAAGATGCACCCCAATAGATGCCAAATTGTGACATGTTTCTGAAATCGTTGTCTTGTACGAAGCAGTTAGATCTGGAATAACTCCATATGCCATAGTGTGCGTTTCGCAAAGTCAGGTTTGCTATCAGAACGTTGCCAGCTTCAACTGTGATAAGCGTTCCTCCTCCTATTCCATTCCCGTCTATGGTGGCTGCTCCGCCTTCTCCGACAAGCGATAAGGACTTGTTCAGAACCACATGCTCATGATACAGCCCGCTTCTAACATGAATAGTGTCACCTGAAAGAGCTGCATTGATCGCTGCTTGGATAGTTAGATAATCATCGGGAACCCAGATGTCTATGGGAGCGGCATGAACTGGCCTACTTCCAGACACTGATGCTAGAAAGAGCATGATGCACAAGGATAATAGGTATTTCTTCATACAACATCACTCGTAATTCATCTCTATGTCTTTTAACATTTATGCATGAATCTTCGATTGAATTAGCGCGCGCTCCGTCTATTGTGGGAAAACTTTAGAACTGAAGCAAACAAACCGTTCTTCCAAGAATCAACGGAGAGAAGAAGAGAAATGAAAAGTGGTCCAGTCCATCATGTAGAATCAACTTGGAGCGGAACCATATGATAGTGTCCAAAGTATTTTACGGAGTCACTCTGGTATTGCTCTTAATCTTCTTCTCACTCCCCTGGTATTCAACAACCACGAATGGTAGCTGGCTCGGGGAGGTGCACCCAAGCGTTTTCGAACGTTATTTCATAGGAAGCAAGCCCTACACGGGGTGGAGTGTGCTTCCCTTGACCGCGCCGAGCCTCGTAGGCTTCATTCTGGGCGCTCTTGTCTTGTTTACTAAACGAAGACCGGCAATTGCGCCTGCCTCTGGGATTTTGATGCTCATAGGCGTGGCAATCGGATTAGCGCGCGCGCAAAGCGTCCAATCTAGCCAGTTCAGCAATAGCCTTACTGTCAACACGATCACTTTTAATCTTCGCCTCAGCAATGTACCGTGTCTTCTTAGGATGAGAAAGCAACACACTGTATCCTCTTCCTTCCAGCTTTCTGTACAATGATGCAACCTGGTTGGAGGATTCCATAGCAACCGTGCCAACGTCGAAGCGAGACAAGTACGAATCCACTCTTTCATTATTCATTCTTGTTTGATTAACTATCTTTCCAGAAGGATCCAAAATAGTTGCATAAGTGGAATCCTTATGCACGTCCAACCCACAAACAAAGGCGCTCATAACATGGCGCGAGCGCCTCTCACGTAAAACACTTCCCATACCATCGCGCTAAATCCTTGCGTTACCATTGAACTATTGATTCATGAAAAGCCTTTTCAGAGACTTCTTGATAACTTTCTATTGGCGTGTGGATTGGCAAAGATGTCAAGTGTGGAAGAAAATTCGCTTCAGGCAGAACGGTTAGAAAGGGAATATGATTGGCTTAGGGCTGCTGGGTCATATGAGAAAGCGTTGAAACTGGTTGCTGAAGACGATTTTTCAAAGAGAGGCGAGATTCAGGAAAGAGTTGGCTTTTGTCTTTACAGAGCTGCCATGCAGACTGAAGCCAAAGAAGAGTTTCAGCGGAAAATACGGAAGGCGGCCGAATCCTACAAGAAGGCTTGTGACATTTACCGAGAACTGGCTAAAGAGCAAGAAGCACGAATCTTTCGGACAACAGCCATTGCCAAGTATCTCTATCATTGGCTCACTTCTAGTCCATCTGAGAGGCGAAGGCTTCTTGACGATTGTCTTGACTTCGCAGACAAAGCCCTGATTGTCTTCTCAGAATCTGGAGACACCCGGGAATATGCGAAAACGTACGATGCACTTTCACTCGAGTTTTCTGCCTCTTTTCTGAGAATAATGTATGAGGAAGACAATCGTATCATAAAGGAAGTTGCTGAGCAAGGAATGGGATGGGGAGAGAGAATAATCTCAGCCTACTCAGAACCAGAAGAATCATACAAGGCTACATCAGCCTTCCTCACAGTGTCACTTTACATGCTAGTTCTTATATGGTTCACAATTACAGATCCACGGAAACAAGAACAAATGCGTGAAAAGGCAATGATGTACATCAACAAGGCAATAGACCTTTCCGAGAGATCAGGAGATGCCCTCCTCTCGGGTTACGCGCATTTATGGCTGGGGTTAAACCTGAGTGAAGAAGAAAGTATCAAACACTTTGAGAAAACACTTGAGTGCGCAGAAAAAACGAGAGACATGTTCATGAAAGCTGGTGCAGTCGATTTCCTCGCCTACGCTACCTATTGGAAAGCAATAGAGACCGAAGACCCAGACAAAAGACGGCAACTTGCTGAGAATGCCATTGGATTGTATGACGAAGCCCAGCGTCTGTTTTCTATTTTTTAGCGCGCGCGCTCACAAAACTCGCTTGAGGAAAGCCAGTTTTTGGTTTTGCGGAAATGTTATAGCAAACCGAAATAATCAAGTCATACATAGGACGCTAACTGAGCGGTGGAAGTCAGATGGGCGTTTTCTTGGTTGAAACCTATCTTGCAAAACACGAGAAGCAACGAGAATTTGATGCTTTACTGAAAGATTTCCTTAGGTTCAAGAAGGAAAACCCCAAAGTCTTCGAGGGACTAAAATCGTGGAAACTCTTACAGCAAGAATACGGTGGTGTAGGCAACTTATACATTGAAATGTGGGAATTCGAGGACTTGCGGGAGATGGAGAAAATCAACGCCAGAATCTTCAAGAACAAGGAAATGAAGAGAATCAATACTGAATTTCACTCATTGATAGACCACGCTTCGTTTGCTCGGTTCATATGGAATACTGTTGCATAAGCCAAGAAAAGAAAGTGATAGAACAATTCTCTATCAGTCCTTTTAAGTAACTGATTAATCACTATCTATTGGGGAAAGCAGGAAATCCAGACTAAGAGTGGACTTTTCGGGAGACATCTCCACTTGTCCTAGGTTCGAATCTCTCCCGGCCCACTTTTCGATTCTCCTGTCCGCCGTAAGCTTTCTTTTATGGTTGCTGGGTTTTCTGGGCAGTTGACAGCCTCTGCGTTTTTCCGGGTTTTATGGAGAGCTTTATGGAGAAAAGTTGTGACAAAATGTCAAAATGCGTCACAAAAACTGTGTTGCCACTGTTGGCTCACATAGAAGACGTGTGTGAGACATGAACAAAGCTCAGATAAGAAGACGGACATAAGAGAGAAACCGACGGAAACGCGCGCTACGAACCGTCCACGCACCGAGTGCCTGTCCTTTTACTGCTGACAAAACGTTAAATATCATCCAAGGCATTTTTTCTTCGTGGGAACAATGAGACTCAAAGAGCTCAAAGAGGAGATTCTGGAGATGTACGTGATTGCCAGGGCAAACGTGTCAACTGTCTGGTTCTGGGTTCCAGTCCTCTTCGCGCTCTACATCCCCTTCCAGATGTACCTCATGTTTGTCAACCCTCTTTTGCTCGCACTGACCCCAGCAATGCTCATTATCTACCTGACGTACGAAGAGGAGCGAGGCTTCAGAGCGAGATATCAACTCGGTGCAGCTTACACGAAGACCGCAAGAGAACCTGTCTTCTGGGACATTGAACGATTCATAACTGAATCCAGAAACAAGATAACAAAGAAAAAGGCAACTTAGCTGGGTGCATGCCAGCGTTTCAAAATGCTTATGTGCGCGTAGGCCTCAAGACTCTTCCGAATATCGCTCTATGATCCGAGGTGTGAAATGCTTGCCCAGTGCGTTGTGTAGGATGGGAATGCACAAGTGGAGGAACTGTGGTGACCGGGTGCTCATTTGTTGGGCTGAACCTGGGTTTGTCCCGGGAACAAAGAAGGAGATGCAGAGGGAAGTTTTTTGTGAGCGGGAATGTCTGAGGTGCGGGATTAAGGAGAGGAGGAAGTTCAGCGAAAACATCGACGGCACCAAGGCAGCCGACGGTTGGATCAGAATAGCAGAAAGAAAGACCAGCCCAAGCTGAAGGCTGGAACAATTCGCGAGCGTTTCTGAGCAGGTGATGTTCGTTCGGCTACTCTTTCAGCCCTACCAATGCAAACAGAATCAGGAAGGGCGTGGCGACGATGGAAAACATGAGCGTGTTGTTAGGGTCCAGCGTGTAGAGGAAGCCTGCCAGATACGGTGCTGCGAAGGCGGCCACAAGGCTCAGAGTCTGCGGAACGGAGAGCCACAGCCCTCGTCTGTTCTCAGGCGCGATTGAGCCTATGAAAGAGCTCACCAAGGTGCCTGTGACGCCTGAGCCGCCGAAAAAGAAAGCCACCAGCATCAAGACCGCGATTTCCCGAACCAAGAACAAAGATACCGTGGAAGCGAGGAAAATAAGCAAGCATAAGCCTATGGCTCTTGGTTTTCGCCACCTGTCTCCCAGATGCCCTATCGTTACCCCTAGAACGGTCATGCCCGCGAAGCCGACAGAGCCAAATAGCGCCACGTAAAACTCGCTAAAACCAACCTGCTCAGACAGAAACGTCGGAACAAAAGTCCGCCCTACAGTCATGAAAAACGTTATCAAGGCGAAGAAGATCGACCACAGAAGCATCTTCCGCCAAGGCATCTTACTTCTATCTGAAGGGGCAGACCGCTCCTGAGTCTTCGGGCTCGCAACTAGCGGACGCTGGCTCCGAAGGAAAAAGAACACGCCAGTAGCCATAGCCCCGAGGAGAGTTGAGAGGAGCAGCACTAGCCTCATTCCGATGACCGTGGCCAGGTAGCCTCCCACCGTCGGCGCGAAAACATAGCTGAACGAGTAACTCGCCCAAACGAACGAAAGAACCGAGGCGATCTTTGTCTTGTCCGCCGTCGAGGTTATGATGTATGCGTTGAAGGCTGGAACGCCGATCATTGAAATTCCCCAGCAGACAGCGCCAGGGATGAGCTGTTGCCAGTTCGAGGCAAAGGAGTAGATCAGAGGCGCACACGCCCAAGGAGCCCACCCCACAATAAGAATCTTCTTGCGGTCAAACCGATCAGCCAGCACGCCTCCCAGAAGAAGCGTCAACGCCGAAGCCCCATAGAGAGCCGAGAACACGAGGCCAATCTGAACATAGTCCGCCTGCAAGGCCTTAATGTACAGTGGGAAGACATAGAAGTAGAGGCCTTCACCGAAAGCACCTATGATGTTAGAGAGACAGATCAGCCAGATGTCTCGGGTGAATGCCTTGAAAGGAAAGCCCCTGAACAAGGCTTGCCCATAGATTGCCATCTTGGACACTCGACTGTAGCTCTCCTCAAACTCAGGAATCTAACACAGAAAAGCGAAGAACCCTTTATCTTTTTGCTATCCTGAGGGGGACAGTCTCTCAGACGGCTGAACGGTAAGTCTTAAGCGCCTTTTCCATAGCCTCAAGAGCCTCTGACAAATCCGATCCCTCAGGATTGACGTGGCCCAAGCCTATCCGCACCATGCTTGACTGAACGATCTTGCAGCCACTCTTGAATAGGAAGAAAGCTCCAGGCACAGGCGCCACGTCGTTCTTGGGCACAGCGTGTTCGTCTATCCACCTGCAAGTGTCCTTCACAGGCAGCTTGGCCCAGTAGGTGACGCTCAACTTGTTTGGGAAGTACTCAATGCCCTGTCTGTCCAGCCACTGTTCAGTCTCGCGCTTCACTGACCTCCATCTCCGCTTGTGCCTTTCAAGAGCCTCCATACCGTTCTCCAGAATCTCCGAAGCAAGAAGCTGCACGACGTTCGGACTATTCCCAACAGTGTTCAACACATCCCCGTAGAGCTCATTCGCCAGCATCCTCTGAGCCAAAGCCACGCCCAGCTTCAACCCGCCCAGACCAAACGCCTTCGTGAAACTCGTCGTAACTATCCCATACTCGGAGTCAACAGAAAATATCGTCGGTACCACGCTTCTATCGAATTCAGCATAAATCTCATCGCAAACCACAAAAAAGCCGAATTCCCGGGCCACAGCCATTATCTCCTCCAGTTCCCTCATGTCAGCCAGTGAGCCACTTGGCGCATGCGGATTTGTTATCACAAGCAGCCCTGTTTTCCCTGAGACAAGCTTTCTCAGCGCGTCTGCGTCCAGCCTATAGCCCTCCTTCTCCCTCCTCTCCAGCCGCCTCACCCGCCCGAAATGCTCCTGAACCTGCCTCAACAGAGGCTCATATGTCGGATACTCCACGATCGCCTCAGTCCTCTTAGGGTCTCTCTCTGCAAGATACCTGATTATCCGTGCATTCTGCCCAGAAGCACCCTCACTTGAGATGAACACGTTCTCGGCCTCCGTGTGATACAGCCGTGCCAGCAGCTTCGCGGTTTTGGGATTGCCGTGATCAAAGTTCGCGCTCAAATCAACCTTGCCAAGATCGATATCGTATTTGAAGGACATCAGGCCGCTTGAACGCAGATCATGTCTCACCTTCGGTACATGAACATACCAATCCAGATATACTGAACCATGCTTCATTCCAAGACCCAAGCACAATGTGGCCCTCGCTTGATGCTTATCTTTTTCCCCTCAAGACACGGCAAACAGAATATGCTTTTATGCAAAACGAAACAAAAAGCTCCAAGAAAACCCGTGAAAATCACCGAAACAAAAGACGGAATAGTCCTAGAAGTCTCAGTAAGACCTAAGGCACGGCAATTCAAGATAGTCATCGAAGGCGACGAAATCGTCGTCTTCTGCACTGAAGAACCCATAAAAGGAAAAGTGAACAAAGAACTCGTCAAAAGACTCTCCAAACTGCTTCACAAAGAAATCGTTCTCGTTTCCGGCTTCATCTCCAGACAAAAGAGACTCTTGATAAAGAACACCGACAAAGAAACATTGGAAAAGGCTCTGCGGCAAGAATGAGTCACCAGCGCCTGCACTTCTCAACGCCTCGTTCCAGCTTTATGCGAGGTTTAAGTTTCAAGCGCACACCCGAATTCTACTGGTTCTGTGACTTGAACCGCAGAATCGCCGCCACTCCGCCAAACGAGTTCTTCAGCATTTGCCCTTCTTCGGTCTCGCCAGAAATAATCTCCACATCAGTGTTCGTATACTCTGCAAGCCTCGCGAAATCCTCTATTAAATCCTCAGAATCTGCCACCGCCAGAGTTGGGTTCTTACATTTCGGACACGGTTTTCCTTGGAGACTCTGTTCGAAGCCAACAATCATAGGGCCTTTCACACTGTGCTGTTCCTGGCAGCCGCATACAGTACATTTCACGATGACTCGCCTGATGTCCAAGCCTTCGGAAAGCAGTAGCGTCCTAACCGCGCCGCCCTCGAGAGACCTCCTGACCTCTTCCTCGCCGTATGTTATCATTCCAGTGTCGTGGCCGATCTCATAAAGAAACTGCTGCATGATCTTTCTCTCTTCGATGTAGCGGATCTTGCGCATTATCTCCGGAGCCTTGTCAACGACCTCTTTCACGCCCTGCTCTTCCACATAGGCCGTGTCAATCACGTCTATGATCTTGTTCTTCAACATGTAGTTCAGATGGTCGCCCTTCTCGAAATCGTATTTAGTTGGTCCTGGCCCGGCAAGTATTATGCCTTTCAGCGTTTCAATCGGTAGAAATATCTCATTGGCATGTTCGCCTACACGGGTGAAGTATTCCTGAAGCCTCATTTCTCTGAATCTCTCGTACCTTCTGGCCGACTGCCCTCCTGCACGCGTCTTTCCCGGCACGCCCGACGTCAATCCCCTGACTATTTCAAGTCTTCGGCCCTGAAGCGTGGCAATAGTGGCCGCTGAAGAATCGACAAGCACTATCCCATAGGTCTCCTTCTCCCTCAGAAGCTCCTGCAAGTGCTCAGTGTGAAAACGCGCATCACACCTGTAAAGATAGATTCGAATTGGCTCAGGCGGCAGAATCACGTACGTTTCGATTCTCTCGCTTCCGGCACCGTTCTGCGGTATCGCCCCACAGAAAATCACAAGTCCATTCTCAGGAGCCTCTTTGAACAACTTGAGTCGTTGCTGGACTCTCACGATAGCGTCCATAACGTTCTTCCTGGTGGTGGTAGACTTGATGTTTGAGGCCGTCCCATACTCGTCTCGAAGCGTGCTCATGACATCGCTTATCTGCTTCCCTGGAGGAACGTACAGTGAAACAAGCTCGGTTCCGCGTCCCTCTTTGCGGGCCAGCGTGTCCAGTGTCTTTCTCAGCCTGAAAAGTTCCAACGAAGTCTTCTTGCTAATACTCAATTGCTTTCCACTACGATTGTGTCGCTCATAAGCTACGTGCGATGCTTCAGATAAAAGTTGCCACCGCAGATTTACGCTCCCGAAGCGCGGTGGGCTTCGGAGTTGCAGGAAAGCTTCATGTAACTCTGGAGGAGTGTTTGTTGTCACGGTGTAAACTTGAGAAAGGGAGCTAGGCTGCTTCAATTGCTTCTTTCAGGAAGGCCTTGTAAGGACCCAGTTTCCCACCATAGTTGCCGGCCGAGATCCTGACCACGCCACGCACTGCTGCGGCTGCCCTTACGCCTTCACCGATAGCCCTCCTGACCACGTCAACTATCAGACCGTTGACTACGATCTCATATACGCAATTCACGCCTTCTGGTATTTGTGAGTCCGGTACGAGCGTTCTTAGTGTCGGGCAGAAAGGATGATTCGTGGATGCTCTGAGCTTGTACTTAAGTGAACCTGCCTTCGAACCTGAACGGCATATCCCGCCAGGAAACGGCATAATAGCCTCTCTCGCATTGGTTCTTATGGCCTTGGTTGCTTCTTCCGCTGCTTCAAGCCCCGAATTCCTGTCTTTGGCTAGAATTAGGAAGTTGCCCCCTGCTATGGCTTCTGCGGCTCCGAAAGAGTCTTCTACTATGAAGTAGCCTTCCATCACCGGAATCTTCCAAGCCTTTCTGTTTCCAACAAGGGCTTTCTTCTGGAAGCCGTCGCCGAACAAGCGTATGCTTCTGCCGATTCTCAGTCTTCTCTTGGCATTGGACATTGCGTCAAAAGCCGAAGTCGTCGGACACGTCATTATGCACTGTCCTATCCGGAGTATCATCTGATTTTTCAAGTCAAACCTGTTGCGGCTGTATATTTGTATTTGGACACCTGCACGGCTGTCTGGCGTCTTGTCTGCAGGCACTTCGCCTTCTATCCCAGCTTCAGCCGGAGACATAATCACGCTAGTGGCCAATCCCGTTGCGACTTGCGCCGCAGTCAAAGCCCACTTCACGCTTTCAGCTGTGATCAGTATTCTTCCAGCCCACATAGGAAACATCTCGGCGAAGGTATCAACGATCTCACAAGTGTTTCCATTCTTCGCTGTGTAGGCGAATGCTCCACTCATCTGCCATTTCTCCTTCTGATCTGTCAAGCCTTTAGGGAAATAGGCATATAAACCAGTAGAAATCTAACCCTTCGGGGATTCGTGTTGGAGATTGCGTTTTCTGTCGCATTGTCAAAGGCACTACCCCGGCCAGCATAGTTTATTCCGACGAGAGAGTTATGGCATTCTTGGACATTCAGCCCATCAATCCTGGCCATGTCTTGGTAATCCCAAAACCTCATGCTGCGCGACTCTCTGAACTCGACAAGGAAACTGGGGCACATCTCTTCGAAACTACCTTACAAGTTGCAGATGCGCTCGGGCGTTCTGAGGTGAAACTTGAAGGCATTAATCTCTTTCTGGCGGACGGCAAGGTCGCGGGGCAAGACGTATTGCATGTTCACTTGCATGTCATTCCGAGGTTCGAAGGTGACGGGTTCCGAATAGACTGCGGTCCCGCCTATGGTCTGATGCCAGATAGGAGAGAGCTGGAACAGATCGCCTCAACAATCAGAGAGGCATTGCGCTAAGGCAGCCAGTACTTCTGCGGCTCGGCCTCAGCGGATCCTCTCTCGACTTGCTTTCCAGTCATTGCTTTTTTGGCCATTTCATAAGCGGCACTATAGTCAAACACTCCCTTCGGTTCCTCAGCGGCCTTCTTGATCAGCTCAGTTTCAATCTCGTTCTTGAGTTTGCCTATTGCCAAGGCGCCAATGCCGAATATGTTGGGCAAGAATTCCCTGCCCTCAGCGTTTGATTCTAGGCCTTCGACCCCAAGGGGTGGAATAGCATTGATATCAGCCACTATTTTGCATTTCCTTGCATACTGTCTGAGCACTTCCAAGGAAAGAAGCGCGATTCCAGCTGCGCCAGCCGCGAGGACAATCTCCGAGTTTTCTATCGATCTTCCTATTTCCTCGGAGGTTTGTGCTTCAACGCCTCGGATTCTCTCGCCTTCAACTTCCTCGTTGATCTTCGTGGCAACAGAAGAGGCTTTCTTTTGCTCGCGTGAAGTGACCACAACAGCAGCTTTCTCTGACGCGTAGAGCCTAGCGGCGGTCTGTCCAACCGATCCTGTGCCAGCTATTATGGTCACCGTCTTATCTTCCAGCCCTCCGAAGCCCTTTGCCACCGAAAGCTCCAGTGTTTTCACTGCTGCCGCAGCAGCCGTCGTGTAGGCTCCTCTTGGGTCGACCAATATTGCCAGTTCAAATGGCGCAAACATGCATTTCTTGGCTTTCTCCAAGATCTCGTTCACTTGCCTGAGGTCGCGTCCGTTGATGAAGATTTTTGTGTCTTTTGCCCCTTCTGGACCTCTTGGAAACATGGCGTCATAGACTATCCTTTCCGCATCCTCAGCAGTCACATCTTCATACTTCAAGATCTCAGCGTTTGGGAAAATGTCTATCGTGGTCAGTATGTCGAATGCACTTGCGTGTTTTTCCGTGTCTAGGAATATGAACACTTTTTTCGGCGGCTGTTCTGTCAAGCTTGCACCCGACTTAGTTCTTAGTGGTACCTTGGTGTTTAAGAATGCCTTCTTCTTGCTTGTCACTCGACTGTCTCAGGAATCCTGCTCTTGAGAGAGTGACGATCGTGGGCGTACCCACGAGCAACGACACGAGTACAACGATCACGTCTTCAACGTAGGAATCGATTGCAGATCCAACAAAAACCACATAAAGCGCCTGGAAACTCTCGAAAAACGACCCGTACAAGCCGCACGGGACGAGCAGAAAAACTCTCACGAGCGAGTCTGTCGCTATGCAAACAAAGGAAATCAGAGCTAGAGTGGTAGCCAATCGTCTAACATCGTTCTTGAACAGATTTCTGCTGAATCTTGCCGCAGGGTATGTCAGAACAAGCGCAAGCAAAACATCCAATATCGTCCAGAGGGGAAATGCTCTCCCGTAGGGATGAAGGAAGTATGCTGAGAGCATTGCTACGTAGGCAGTCACGACAGGCTTCCACTTGGCCCTTGCAAGGAAGCCTGCCGCCAAGACGCCAACAGGTTCGGCTACTATACCGAACAGCCAAAAAGGATCAGGCTTGACAGCTCTGGCCACTGAACTACCAAGAAACGCCGAGAAGAACCCGAAATAGGGGCCAAGGATGATTCCCTCAACTGGTTCGATATAAACTGCCCAATTCCGCCACAGACCTGGCGGAACAAGATAGAGAAGAACATGCAGCGCTGCAAAAGTGGCGGTAAGGCTGAGTTGCAGGCTTTTCCTCATTAGACCACAATTCTCAATGCTGAGCATTCAATAAAAGCTTGACCCTGTTCATCGATTGCGTGCCCAGTTCAGGCAAGATCGCTCCCGTCACCGTAATCGTTTAATACATGGCGCTACGATTCTAGATATTCTTCATGAGGAGACTTGTCATGTCTATAGCGCGCGCGCTAGTTGAGACTTTGGAGAAGCTTTCTAACGCCTTTGGCGTTGCTGGCAGAGAGGAGGAAGTTCGAAGCCTGATGAAGAAGTTCCTGAAGCCGTACGTGGATGAGGTCGCAGAGGACAAACTTGGGAATGTTATCGGAATCAAGAAGGGCAAGAAGAATGCGCCTAGAGTGATGCTCGCCGCACACATGGACGAAATAGGGTTGCTCGTGAAAACAATATCGAAGGAAGGCTTCTTGCAGTTTATGAAAATGGGTGGCATAGATGACCGCGTGCTACTGGCCCAAAAAGTCCTAGTCTGCACGGAGAAAGGCTATTTGCATGGGATAATCGGTTCAAAACCTCCGCACATACAAAAAGAAGACGAACGCAAACGGGTCCTGCCTTGGGATGAGCTTTTCATAGACATCGGCGCAGAGAGCCACGAAGAGGCCGAGAAAATGGGAGTGAGAATCGGCGACGCCGTCTGCTTCGACGTGAAGTTCGCTAGAATCGGCAAGAACATCCTGATCGGCAAGGCCTTCGATGATCGGGTAGCCTGCTCGGTTATGATTGAAGCAATGAAAGGCCTAGCGAAAACTGACTGCACCGTGTATGCTGTCGGAACGGTACAGGAGGAAGTCGGCCTGAGAGGCGCCACGACGTCAGCTTTCGGAATTGATCCTGATTTTGGCATAGCGATCGACGTAACTGTGGCAGGTGACACGCCTGGCGTGAAGGATGTTGAGGCGCCAGTGAAAATGAACAAAGGACCGGCGTTGACCGTCGCGGACTCGGGCCTGATCGTTCATCCGAAGGTCTTGCAGTTGCTGGTCAACGCTGCCAAAGAAAACAAGATCCCATATCAGCTTGAGACAGGCTTGCCAGGTTCCACAGATGCTGCACGCATATCAATCAGCCGGGCTGGAGTGCCGAGTGGGGTGATATCGGTGCCAACGCGCTATATTCACAGTCCAACATCGATGCTTAGCCTGAAGGATGCTGAAAACGCAGTGAGACTGACGATCGCCGCCGTTCAAAAGATCCCGCAATTCTAAACCCTTTTTTCCTGCATCTGGAATAGGCACGGGTATGAAAGAGAACAAGGTCCTCGCCGAAAAGGCAGTGGCTTGTTTTTCTGAAGGCTATAATTGCGCTCAGAGTGTCCTGTTGACGATGTTTGAGTATTGGAATGGAAAAAGCGACTTGGTTCCGAAGATTGCCACTTGCTTCGGCGGAGGGATAGGCCGTTGCGGATCAGTCTGCGGTGGAGTAGCTGGCGGCGTGATGGCTCTGGGTATCAAGTTCGGCACTAACGGGCCTTCTACTGAAGGGAGGAAGAAAGCCTACGAGCTTGCCCAGCGGTTCTACAGGCGGTTTGAAAGAGAAAATGGAAGCGTTCTTTGTCGAGAGCTGATTGGCTACGACTTATCAGACCCTGAAGAGCTTGAGAAGGCCCGTGAATCGAAGGTTTTTGAGAGAAAATGCCACGCCTTAGTAGCGAATGTTGTCAAAACCCTGCTAGAGCTCACTGAAGATTCGCGCTAGCTGCCATCCATTCTCTTCACGAAATGCTTTGTGAAGAAGATTGTCAGTGGTACACTCACGGCGTATGGCAGAATGAGCACGAGTATCTGGGTCAGCGGCGAGGTCGTGCCTAACGTGTTGAAGGCTGCGGTGTTCTCTATTGTTCCTTGTGCGACGCTGTTCCAGAGGCCATGGGCGAAAACCAACGGCGTAAGGCTTCTTGTCTTGTTGTAGAAGTAGCCGAAGAGTAGGCCGATGAAGAACGTTGCTGCTACGTATTGAACCATACCGAAGGGGTCGAAGGGAGAAAGGTCCCAGACGAAGTGCCAGACACCAAATAGGATGGCCTGAATGAGGATGGCTATTCCCGGACTGTAAAGCTTCTCCAGATGGGTTTGCATGTATCCTCTGAAGAGGCCTTCTTCGCTGATTCCCACGCAAAGCGTCATAAAGGGCATTGCGGATAAAAAAGGAATCACGTTGTACGATTGAAACGCCATCTGCCCTGTGACAACGTACGTCAGAGCGTACAGGATAACCACGTTCAAGAGATTCAAGACTAGGAAGAATAGCAAACCATAGAGAAGCGACTTTCCGAACCTCTTTGTCGTAAAGCCGAAGGCTGAAATGTCAGTCTTCTCGATGACCAATATGGTTAAGATCGTGAGCAGAACTAGCGGTGTCTTCTCATAAGGAGCATTGAAAAGCAGCACTGACGGAATGCGGACAGACAGTGCAAGAATGAACAGTGCGAGAATCCAGAAAAACACTGTGCCGTTGTCTCTTGGTTCGATTTCTTTCGAAAGCCCAGTTGTGCCGCGGTAGCCTCTGTACAACATATAGAAAAGCAATAGAAGCGCGATTGAAACAACGACCGGAACGGCGCTTACCTGTTCTCCTCCTTGTGGAAAGAGATAGCCACATGATAATACAACGAGTGCGATGGCGAAGTACGCCAACAACACTTTTGCGATGGTTTTTGTTGTCAACGTACGCTTCTATCTCCTGAGGGCGATTACGGTTAGCTGCATTAGAATTAAATCTTTACCTTTTCTGTCGAATGCAAAATCGTTTTAACACAGGGAACTCACGTATTCCTGTGGCCAAGCGATTGGGCGAGAGAACACGCTTCGAGTTTCTGGAGCACACGGCAGATGCATACATTGCCGCCTATGGAACGAATTTGGCTGAAGCTTTCGAAAACGCAGCGCTTGCCATGTTTGAGGTCATGACTGATGTGAAGGAGGTCAGCCCGAATGCTGAGGATTCGGTCAAAGTCTGGGCGGAGGACGAGAAAGCACTTCTCTACAGCTGGCTCGAGGCATTGCTCGTGAAATTCGACACTAAAGCAGTAATGTATTCGAAGTTCAGGATCTTTAGCTTAGACAAGTCCTCAGACGGTCTTGAACTCAAAGCAAAGGTATGGGGCGAGAGCTTCGATCCAAGAAAACACGTGCAGAAGGTCGGCGTGAAGGCGATCACTTATCACCGCATGGAAATAATCAATGAAAATGGCAAGGTCACGTTGAAGTTCATTCTCGACATATGAGCAATCAAGACGCTGTTCTCGCAGAAAAACGCTTAAGACGTTCGGCAACGAAGATTCTGGCCGCAGGAGAAGATGCCGAATGCAGGTGACGAAACTTGACAACCACATCTATCTAATTGATGTTGAGACAGCAGGAATCAAGGGCTTCATTGCCAGTTATGTTTTGAAAGGAAAAAAAGTGGTTCTGGTTGAAACAGGCCCGGCTTCCTCGGTGCCCAACCTGCTTCTAGGCTTGAAGGAGTTGAATGTGAAGCCAGAGGATGTGGCCTACGTGGCTGTCACGCATATTCATCTTGACCACGGCGGCGGCGCAGGAACTCTGCTGAAGCATTTGCCTAACGCCAAGCTAGTTGTTCATCAGAGAGGAGTGCAGCATATGGTTAACCCGGAGAAGCTTTGGCAGCAATCCAAGGAGGTTCTCGGGAACATAACTGAGCTATATGGTGAGCCTGAGCCTGTTTCGGAGAACAGGATCATCGCCGCGGTTGACGGCGTTGTCTTCGATGCTGGAAACGATGTCCAGCTCAGGACAGTGGAGACGCTCGGGCATGCCTCGCATCATTTGAGTTTTTTCGAGACGTTAGGGTCAGGTGTCTTTCCGGGAGACGCTGCTGGGATGTATTTGGGTGAGATTGGCGTGATTGTGCCGACGACGCCTGCGCCGTTTCGTTTGGACATTGCGTTGGCTTCTTTGGAGAAGCTGGTAAGCCTAAGGCCGTCGAGTCTGTACTACAGCCATTTTGGCAAGGCGACAAATGCTGTTGAGCAGCTTCAGGTCTATGCGAGGCAGCTTAAGCTTTGGGCGAGGATTGTGAAGCAAGGCATTGACCGCAACGAGGGTCTAGCAGAGATTAGCAAGAGGATACGTCAGGAAGACCCGGCCATTCGCAAAACTGCTAAGTATGTTGAGACTCATCCCGTGTTGGGTGAGACTGTGCTTAATGAAAGTGTGCAAGGGGTCATGAGTTTTGTTGAGAAGTTCGGAAAGACTGATTTCTGATTTCGCTTTGGCCTAGGCTTTGTCCGTTCGCGAGTGTTGAAATCGTTTATATTTCGGCCTCCTCCTTTTTGTGTGGTAGGTGCAAGAGTTGGGTGAAGAAGAGAGTCGTGCTCCTTCTGAGAGGGTGCCGCTTGAGAAGGTGGACGATTACAGCTGGCGTATTCCGAAGTACAAGGCGGGTATGCGGGTTGATGGAATGGTGTTTGCCGATCGAGGCCTTTTAGAGAAGATGCAGACTGACCGAACGTTAGAGCAGTGCACGAACGTCGCGTTCTTGCCTGGGATTTACAAGTACGCTATCACTTTGCCTGATGGGCATGAAGGTTATGGTTTTCCAATCGGTGGCGTGGCTGCAACTGACTATGAGGAGGGCGTCATAAGTCCAGGCGGTGTGGGCTACGACATCAACTGTGGGGTTCGGCTGCTGACGACGAACCTTTCAGAGAAGGACATTAGGCCCAAGCTTGCGCAGCTGACGGATACGATTTTCGGTAACGTTCCATGTGGACTGGGGAGTCGTCGGCAGAGCTTCAAGGTTTCGCCCAAGGACTTGGACAGTCTCGTCGTTGAGGGTGTCAACTGGATTATCAGGAAGGGCCTTGGATGGGCGGAGGATGCGGAGCATTGTGAGGAAGGCGGGTGCATGAGGAACGCGAATCCCAGCAAGGTTTCTTCGACAGCCCGGAATAGGGGACTGGAGCAGGTTGGCACGCTGGGTTCTGGAAATCACTTCTTGGAAGTTCAAAAGGTTGACAGAATCTTGGATTCGAAGGTGGCAAAGGTTTTCGGAATTGAATACGAGGGTCAGGTGATGATGATGATTCACTGCGGTTCCAGAGGCTTCGGGCATCAGGTATGCTCGGACTATCTTCGTGTCATGGAACGAGCAGTTCAGAAGTATGGCATTTCTTTGCCTGATCGTGAGCTTGCGTGTGCGCCTGGAAACAGTCAAGAAGCTCAGGACTATTATCAGGCCATGGCTTGCGCGGTTAACTATGCGTTTGCGAATCGTCAGGCGATCATGCATTGGGTGCGTCAGAGCTTTCAGCAGGTCTTCAATGAAGATCCTGAGCGGTTTGGTTTGAAGCTTGTTTATGATGTTGCGCATAACATTGCCAAGGTTGAGGAGCACATGGTTGATGGCGGCGTTCGCAGGAAGGTTTGGGTTCACAGGAAAGGGGCTACGCGGGCTTTTCCGCCTGGTAACGCGGAGGTCCCTGCCGATTATCGCAGTGCTGGTCAGCCTGTGCTCATACCTGGAAGTATGGGGACGAGCTCGTGGCTTCTAGTGGGCACGGAGAGGGCTATGCAGTTGAGTTTCGGTTCGACGGCTCATGGTGCTGGGCGCATGATGAGTAGGACTGCGGCTAAGAGGAACTATTGGGGTGATGAGATCAAGCGTGCTTTGGGTCAGCGTGGGATCTATGTTCGTGCGGCTAGTTCGGTGGTCTTGGCCGAGGAGGCTGATCCGGCTTACAAGAACGTGGATGTTGTGGTCGAGGTGAGCGACAGGCTGGGCATCGCCACGAAGGTTGCTAGGCTCACGCCGATGGCCGTCGTGAAAGGCTAAGTGGGCTCTCTCCTTCGCTTTCTCAGTTTTTCTTCGACCTGTTTTCTTTTGATTTCGAGTTCTTCGGCCGAGCTTGCATGGCATAGTTGTTTCTTGTACCACGTTCTTTCTCTTGCGTAGTGGACGCTTAATGCTAGGCCGGTGATGAGCAGGGTGGTGCCGATTGAGGCTAGGGTCAAGCCTAGCGCGCGCATATATAGGTTCAACTTGCGAGAGTTTATCAGAGGCTTCGTGGCTAGTTACCTTGTCAACCTCGCTTTGGTTGGTGGTCCGGGATGCCGTTCAAGGACGAGTGCGGTCTGTGTAAGCGCGTTCTTTCGGTTAGGCGGCTTAGGCGATGCTACAGGTGTGGACGCCTGTATTGTAGAGACTGTATGGTTGCTGATGTTTCGACGGGCGACCCTACAAGGCTTTTGTGTTTGAATTGTGCGAGAAGAACGGTAGCTCCTAGGACGGTTGACAAGTACAGTGGACTGACCCGGTATCTGAAGTTTCGCGGGGCCTTTACGGGCATGGTTAAGCTTAGTTTTGTGCGGATTGATGGGGTTATTGGGGATAATTTGCCGATGGTGGCCTACAAGAGCGAGTCTTGGTGGAGCAATGAGGTGGGGAATGTGCATGCGAAGGGCTGGCTTGAGGCGGGCTGGGAGGTGCAGGAAGTCAACCTGAAAGAAGGCTACGTCGTCTTTCATAAGGTAAGAGAGGTTCAGCCGCAGACTTCCCGAAAGAGAGCCCGCGCCAACCAGATCACGAAACCGTTCACGCCTGTGTCTGTGCGTATTCCGCGGAAAAAGGAGCCGTCTAAGACGAAGGTTTCGAAGCTCTATGCGCGGATCAAGAATCTGGAGAGGCAGAGGGCGGCTTTGCCTGCGTACCGTGGGAGTTTCAAGCAGAAGCCGAGATACGAGAAGCGTCTGTTCCGCGAAAAGGAGAAACCGCAGTAGGGACTGCCTTGCAGCAGGCTTTCTGCAATCTATTGCGCTGATTTTCGCTCAATATATTGTTCCCCTCTCCCTCCTTTTCCATGCTATTGACGCGATTCTCAGCCAATGAGCGACCTACCCCCTAGGCCTTTGCCTTTGACTGGGTGTTAGGTGGGGAATTTTTATCTAGCTCGCGTCTACTAATGTGTCAGCTAGTGGTATGTGGGCGGTCGTCGTCTAGCTGGTTAGGACACAAGCCTTCCAAGCTTGCGATCCCGGGTTCGAGCCCCGGCGACCGCACCAAGCACCTTCTTTCGTGAAAGAATCTGCACCAAGAAAGTCTGTTCCGCCGTTTGTGGCTGTTTCTGTGCTTTTCAACTTATTTATGCCCTCTTTGAGGGCGTTTTCGCGCGTGTGCGCGCGCGTCAATCTTCCAACTTGTTGACTAATTGAACTCTTGTCTTTTCGACGTGTTCGATGACCAACCTCGCAGTGAACTCGCGCGCGCTCTTCCGCATCGATTTCTTCTCATACTCCTTGAAGCTCAATCTCCGCTCCAATCCTTACCCTCCATCCCAGCCAAACAGCGCGCACATCAATGAGATCACAATCCATTTGCCCAGAGGTTTGCCTGCTATTTGTCTTCGAGTTTGACCGCCTTGCAGCATCTTCGCTCCAGATGCCCCATCAAATCAACGCCTGCTCTGGCTCTTTCCTCTTCCTCTTCAAGATGCTTCTGGAACCCCACTTGCTTGACGCGACCGTGATTCTCGACGACGAAAGGGTACACGTCTCTTTGGTATTCAGTGCTCTTGCACGTCAGATAGCCATTGCATAAAAGACAGCTTTGAAGGCCTTTCTTGGGTGCGCATTTTCTGTTTTCGCAAGGTGCTCCTCCACCCTTCAGACACGTAGGGCACTGTGCGCCAGAAAACCACTCTAGGCCTTTTCTGAATTCGTCGAAGTCGAACGATTTGACTACATCTTTGACCCAGTTGTAGCGAACAGTGTCAACAAGCCTCTTCAACTCTCCAGCCATCATCTTCACCCTTCCATTGCCGTTCGGGCACTGGCCACAGTACACGCCACATACTCCATACTGATAGTGTTCGACGTTCATTCCACATCATCTAGGCTATTAGATGACACTTGATACTGATAAGCGCGCGCGAACATCATGACTAACGCGGGAAAAAAGAAACTGGGCAAGGACGATAACGAGATTGGCCGAAGGTGCCTTACTTTTTCTTCAAGAGTGGGCTGAGAGTTGTAGACGTGCGCACAACGGATCGGGATTCTGGCTGGTTCCACCGGTACGAAGGACACGAATTGGAGATAAAACACATGCTGATCCCGGCGGATACTTGGATTGAACAATCAGGCATCCGCGAGGAATTCTTCGCTGGCGGAGGAACAGAAAATGAATGGAAGGAATACTACGCGTTAATGATAGAAGCTGACAAAATTACCAGGCAACAAGTCAAAGACAAGGTCTTCACAAGCTCCCAAGTTCCGGCAGCCATAATCACGGTAGCCGAAAAACCCTAGCATCGTCGAACCTGTGGCAATAGCCTGATCAGTAAGCGCACGTTGTCGTACAATCTGGCTCATCTAACAAGGGCGTGCGCGCACAAAATCCAGCAGGACCAAGGATGCCACCCAGTTCAAAGTTAGTCGAACCAATTCATATGATTCTTGCGAACAAACGCTTCATGTGCACGCGCTAGAAGTAGAGGAGCACTTCGGCCAGAGTCCTTATGGACTCGACGTTTGGTGAGGCCTTTCCCTCCCGATCAATCAGCAGCGATTTCAGGCCTGCTCTTTTTGCGCCTTCGTAATCCTTCTCTACAGAATCACCCACGAAAAGCACCTGCGGAGGCTTCAGTTGGAGCTTCTCGACAGCATACAGGAATATCCTTCGATCAGGCTTTGCGCTGCCGCAAGAGTCAACCCCAACCGTGACCTCAAAGCATTCGCCGGCTTCGAGCATATGCAAGGCCCGTTCATAATCTGCCCTGAGGCCATTTGTCACAATCCCTATCTTGACCTTCTTTGCTTTCAGCTCAGCCAGTGTGTCCAGCACGTCGGAATGAAACTGCAGATCAGCGTACTCCCACCATAGCTCGGTGATCTTCCCAGCGAGGAACTGGGCATCTTTTTCAATGCCCAGACTATTGATAATAGCTAGATTCCAGTTGTTCCAGAAGGCCATCCCTGACTCAACCGTGCCGGCTGCAATGTCGAATCCCTTCTCGTTTACCTTGTGAGCCTCAAGAATTCGGCTGCAATCCGCTTTGACGCCGTGAGCCTCAAGTATTCTCCTGAAGATCTCAGGAACCTCAGCCGTCTTTATCAGCGTTCCACCTAAGTCGAAAAGCGCCGCATTGAGCCTCAAGGTCTCTCCGACCACTGTCATCTCAACGCCCTCCGGATGACTCTGGGAGGGAAAGGCTTTCCGTGGCTCGAATTGGCTCTTCCTCGACCCAGTCCCAGCAGATGCCTCCTGATCTCCTCAGCTTCCTCCATGTCGTCAGCCGGAACTGGAAGCCCCAAGCCGATGGATGAACCTTCGTTCCCATTCCTAGCCCTATGCCCCACGTGAATCAACCACTGGAAATATAACCTTCACTCCGAAAAACATGCCAAAACGCAGGTAGGTCCGCCAGTCCCAGCCCGTTATCCTTTGTCGATCTGTTCAAGATGGATCGTGGCAAACCCTATGAAAGAGAGTCGGCTTGGATATCCCGGTCTACGCCATGCTATCAACAATCGAAGAAAGAATTGAAGCAACCAAGAAGGCCCTTCAGTCCATTAGCTACGTCGTCAAGGAAGTGTCAGCACAGGAATTCTATGATTACATGACAGGAGAGATATTCTCCGAAGACCCAACGACTCTAGACGATGTTCTGGGAAGCGAGTATCTTATGGTTCATGAGCTTGCAGAGATGAACGAACTAAAGAAGATGGGAAGGACAATCAACAAGCGGGTGATTGTGGATTCGCCCAAGACCGCAATCTATGACGCGCATTTCACAGCAATGGAAACCGAACTCGAATATGCCTTGCACAAAAGAGACTATTTCTGGGTCAAGATTAGACTGAGGCATCACGAGGAAAGCGTGTTAGACGACGACCCCAATCTTCCAGAAGAAATGAGGCCTAGAGCTGAGGCGCTGTACGATAGGTTCCGTAGAACCGTGAAATACGGCAAAGCCTGACTCTATCGAAGAGTCCCACATGGTATCCCTGCCTGCGAATTGCCCGAAACTATTCTGTGCCTTCTCAGGAATGGAGCGTTCTGCGCTCCCTCAGGTAGCCATATATTAGAGCTGCACCTACGATCTGCCGGTGCCCATGAAGTCCAAATTCACGTACGTTGGCATAAGGGTCACGGATTTGGCGAGATCGATTGATTTCTACACGAAGGTTCTCGGCATGAACGTTACGGGCCGAGGCAAAATCGAGCAGACCAAGGGGGAAACCGTTGGCCTGCAGAACGAGAAAGACTCCTTCATTTTGGAACTGAATTGCTATGAGAAAGACAGCCCGTACAACACCAAGTACAGCGCAGGCGAGGCGCTGGACCACCTAGCCTTCAAAGTCGATGACTTAGACAAGACCCTAAAGGAAGCCGGAAAAGCTGGACACCGAACCATCTTGGAAATGAAGGCAGACGGCGGCCGATGGGCCTACATAGAAGACCCGGACGGAATCTGGATCGAACTCTTCTAGAATTCGCAACGCATCAAACGACTCATATCACAATGACTCTTTCACGACTAATCACACGCGCGCTTTGCCTAGGCGTTGATCTTTTTCAACAACCAAGCTAGTTGATGCGCGAAGTTTTTGATGGTGCTGATGCCCTCTTCGTCCTTGAGGACATCTCCTTTTGAGCGTCCGAAGGCCACGTTCCAGTATGTTGATCCCGGCACAATCATTTCAGAGATCATAAAGAAGAACATGAGCTGAGCGAAAGTGAAGTTGTGGCCAGCCCGACGCGCCACGACGATCGGTCCGCCAGCTTTGTTCTTGAAGGGTT
>CAYHAK010000023.1:0-23543 GCA_964354625.1 uncultured Candidatus Bathyarchaeia archaeon | reverse complement strand
GTTCCGATTCGGAATCCGCCTAGCGCTAGCGCGCGTTTGCTTCACCTGTTCCATGGGAACACGATGTCACCGATAACATCCTTGAAGATGCTTGGGCGGCGGTTTCGATTCCTGGTGATGTTAATGACGACTTCATGGTCAACGTTTTCGACGCCGTTACGCTAACGAGTGTCTACATGGCCAGGAAAGGTGACCCTAGGTATACACCCAATCGCGACATCAATGACGATGGTGTCATCAATCTTCTGGACATGGTCATCCTCACGAGCCACTATGGCCAGCGTTACCCTTGAGATCGTTTTCTGCAAAGGCAAGATGGGCCGCCTAGATACTAGGCCTTGCCATGGAGCTTCATCTCTTAAACAATCTGCGCCAAGGCTTATTTTTAGGCTGAACCACATGATCCAGTAGAGGAAACATAAGTGCTGAAAGCAGCTTCGATTGCCTTGTCGATTCTGCTTCTGGGCGGAGGTATGCGTGCAATGCCTAGTCTACTGCCAATCCTCATAGTCGACAAAGGCGATGCCCAGAATCTCACTAGTTGGGGGCAGTACCACAAATACGCCCAAATAGTGGCGATACTGCTAGCGCTAAACAGAACCTTTCCAGATATCGTTGATGTCTTCTCGATCGGTAAGAGCTTCTTAGGACGTGAGATATATTGTGTTCGCCTAACCAATGAAAATGATACATCTGCTAAACCAGAAGTCTTCTTCGACGGTTATCATCATGCCAGAGAACAGATCACTTCCGAGCTGACACTATTCTTCGTCGTCTACGTTGCCACAAACTATGGCTCGGACATAACTATCGCAGATCTTCTTGACAACTGTGATGTCTACGTGGTGGTGGCTTTGAACGTCGACGGCTTCGACCTGTTTGAGAGGAACAATCGGCAGAGGGTTAATGCGCGGGGCGTTGACTTGAACAGGAACTATGATTATGCGTGGACAGGCGCGGGCGAAGCGCCTTTCTCAGAGCCAGAAACGGTGGCGATAAGGGACTTTACGCTCGCGCATCATTTCAAGTATGCGTTGAGCTTTCATTCGGGCAGAGTTGGTGCTTTACCCGTGGTCGTGCACACGCCAACCGCCTCCAGATTCTCTCAAGCTGGCCGAAATCTCGAAGGGCATTTCAGACGTGACTCAGGGCACACGATACGAGCAGTCCTGCTTTCTTTACATCGCAAATGGAACGTGGGGCGATTGGATGTATGGAGTGGCCGGTGTTCCTGCGATCACGTGTGAGATCTCTGGCTATGGCCCTTTTGGGCAACCTGAGACCTCTCCGAGATCGATAATCAAGGAAACGTTGTCAACGGTTGAAGCTCCCGAGAATGTCGCTATATTGAACTTTGCTCGGAACACGCCAAAGCTCAGTGTGGACGAGGTGGAAATCAAGTACAGGTACAATCCACACGTCGAGTACATCAAGCTTTACCTACTGCACTGGCTCCCTGCATTCTTCTACATTATGGACAGAGCAGTCCAAGAAGCACACAGGAAGCCATAGGCCGGTGGAGCAGTTTGCTTGACAAGCATTGAAGCAGTAAGGAAGCGCCTTTTGAGGTCTTGATGGATTCTGTAGGAGATAACAGTGAATTTATAAATCTTTGCCTATAGAATAGGTGTGCTTGGTTTCGTGGGGTGTTTCGTTGCCGAAACCTGATGAGGTCGTCCTTGCGCTGCTGAAGGAATCCAAAGGATCCTTGACAATTGTGGAGATTGCCGAAAAGACTGGACTGCCTGAAAAGAAGGTTTTCAAAGCGTTGCGAAAGCTATTCGGAGCAGAGCTCATTGACACCGAGAACCGACGATACATGATTCGCAAGGCCTAGATCTGCATCGTTTGGCTTTCAAGCGTTTCTGCGCAGTCGATTCGAAGCCTTCGGAGTATTACGCTTCTGTCTCGTTTTCCTGCCTTCATCAGTTCGAGTTTCTGACGATGGTCCAGTTTCTTGACTTTTCTCTCTCTTTTCATGGCCTCGCCTATCGAGCCGAACTCTTCCACGTAGACCAGCTTCCTTGGCTTGTGCATTCTCGTGTATCTCGCCCCTCTCCCATTCAAGTGAAGCTTTGTCCGAGCGTCTAAGTCCTTCGTGTATCCGGTATAGAAACTGCCATCATCGCACAGAAGCACGTAGACACAGTAAGGCATCAGCCATTGACTCTCCAATGTCGAACAGTTATTGCGGCTCACGGCTAGATATGTTTAACCGTCACTGAGTCGATCTCTGGCTGGGGTAACGTGGAAAAACACGTGTGCCAGCGTTGACAGTTGCTCTCGGACCTGACCAATGTAGTGAAGCAACTTCAGTGCGCCAGTCACGTTTTGTGACTTCTCTTAGTGTTCTCGGCATGTGCGTCGCCATTCAAAGAGTCCTCGTCATTATGCGTTTGCTGAGGTGAAGAAGATGTAATACGTATATGAAGCAAGAAAGAGCAAGGCTCTAGCCTACCATAACTACAAACGTTTCCAGCCAACATAGAGCCTTCAACCTATTTCCTATCTCTTTTGTTCTCTCAACCCAGACTGATCTGGCGCTTCTCTAAGGCTTCTGAGCTTCGCCCTCACACTCAGCAACGCTGTGATTGCTGAAGCTTGCATGACAAGAACGTAGGCCACGGCCACTGCAAATGGCGACTTTGAATCGATCAACACGCCGTATACTCCGCCGCTAATGAGGAAGCCGATGCCGTATGCCGTGTTGAATATGCCGTAGGCCGTGCCTCTTGAGGACAGAGGCGAAAGCTGCGATACGGCAGCCCTGTAGATCGATTCCTGCATACCAAGCACCAACCCAAAAACCACAGCAGCAAATACAAGCATAAGCAGTCCTCCGTCAATCATCGCCAGCAATGGCGAAAGGAGCGAAAGAGCAAAAGGCAGGACCAGTACGCCTATGCCAAACTTGTCGTAGGCGTAGCCGGACAGCAAGGCCGCGGGCGCGTCCACGCCTTGAATGAGGAAATAGATCAATGGGACGATCCACTGCTCGTTCGTGGCCTGCACAATCACCGAAACCTTGTAGAGTATAAGCATATAAGGAATTAGCCCAACCGTGTTCAGTAGCACCGCAAACGTGTAAACGTAGAAAGGCCTAGACAGCTTCTCCTTTTTCATGTCTGTCTGTGGTTGTTCAGTAGCTTGTCTTTTGCCTATTCTCTTGTAAGTGTAAGACAAGGCTAGGAGAAGCACTAGGAAGGGCAGGAAAAGAAGGCTGAAGGTGAAGCGGTAGTCTCCGCCGCTGAACAGCATCAGCCCTGCAACAATTAATGGGCCAGTCATTCCTCCAACTTGGTCCAGAAGTTCGTGAAGACCGAAAGCCTTGCCTGCGCCAACGTCCTTGCTCACGACTGACAGCACAGTGTCTCTGGCAGGCGCCCTCAGAGCTTTCCCTAACCGCTCAAGTAACACTAACAATACCGCCATCTCCAAACCCGTCGAGATGCCCAATAGCGGAATCGAAACAATCAAGCCGTAGCCGAGAAGTATGAAGAACCAGTAGGCACGGGTCGCATCCACCAAGAATCCGCTGACAAGCCTGACAGCGTATCCCAAGAAGTCGCCAAGACCTCCAACAAGGCCGACCACTAGCGCTGTGGCACCCAGGAACTTGAAGTACTCAGGCACCAGTCCTCTCGAACCCTCATAGACAATGTCGCCGATCAGGCTCACGATGCCAAGTAACGCAATTCCCAAGTAGGCGCTTCTGTGGTTGTTCATGACCGCTCCCGGACTCATTCTTTCACTGCCGACAAGAACCCACTGCAGATTTGCCGTCTCGAAGGTGACTAGTCATTGGGATTGCACTTATTTGCTTTGCTGACCTCTCTGCCGCCGAGTTGGAAGCCTTTTTCTTCGAGCGAAAGCTTTTATTACGGTTCAAAACTTACACTGGCAATGCCTTAAAGGATGTTTCGTTATGGCTTTACAGAAAGGCGACTTCATATTGCTTGACTATGTTGCCAAAGTGAAAGAGACGAACGAGGTTTTTGACACTACCAATGAAGAGATTGCCAAGAAGGAACACCTCTACAAAGAGGGCGACATCTATGAGCCAAAACTGGTTGTTATAGGCGAAGGCTGGGTTCTGAAAGCATTGGACGAGAGCTTGATTTCCATGGAGGTCGGAAAGCCAGCGATCTCAGAGATCTCGCAGGAGAAAGCCTTCGGACCAAGAGACCCAGAAAAGATCAAACGAGTACCACTCAAACAACTGCTCGCCAAGGAAATAACACCAACCATAGGCTTGCGCATAGAATACAACGGGAAGACGGCCACCATAAGGGCAGTAGGCGCAGGACGCGTCCTACTTGACTTCAATCCTCCTCTAGCTGGGAAAACCCTCACCTACGATGTGACTGTCCAGAAGAAGCTTGAAACAACCGAGGAGCAAGTCGCCTCATTGATCCACCGAAGAATACCTGTAGTGGATCAGACAAAAGTCAGTTTCACCGTCAGGGAGAAGACGATAAGCATTGACATGCCTGAAGAAGCCTTCTATTTGGAGGGCATCCAAGTAGCGAAAAGAGGCATAATGGTCGATGTCCAGAAGTTCTTCCCAAAAATCGCTACTGTGAAATTCTCCGAGACTTTCAAGATCGTGCCAAGAGAAGAGGAAAAGAAAACGGAAAAAGAAGCGGAAGCAAAGACCCAATAGAACTTGAGTTCCTTCTCAGAGTCTAGCTGTTGCCGATTCTTCTGCGTGCTTTCCATTTTTCGGCAAGTGCTGTTGCGTGTCCACTTCTTTTTCTTTCACCTCAAGCACGGCAAGCGGTTTCTGCGCGCGCGCTCTGCCTGAAGGTGCTACCATTAGAATCGCCACATGTGCGGAAAAACGCCCCTTTCCTGAAGCGATCCTGGTGTCGGGAAAGGTTTTTTTCCTGATCGCGGCGCGCGCTACTGCACAGTCCCACACCTAGTGTGTTGGTGGCGTCCATGCTCCTTCGGTATTCGCCTGTACCATATTGATCCCTTTGGTGCCCTTTCTGCAATGTTAGTTTGCGCGCATGTTGGAGAGCTTCTCCACAATGTCCATCAATTCGGAGTCAACGCCCACAGTGCGAGCTATGTTTGTCAAAGTCACAAGGCCGACTATGCGTTTCTCTTTTATTATCGGCAGTTTCTTGATCTTCTTTTTGAACATGAGATTCGCTGCTGCATGAACCTCCATTTCGGGATCGCCTACGACTAAGTGCCGCGACATGACATCGGCGACCTTCAACTGCTTCGGGTTTCTGCATTTTTCCAGAACCTTCTCAATCAGGTCTTTCTGCGTGACGATTCCCTTAGTTTCGTAGCCGTCAACAACCAGCAGGCAGCCGATATTCTTCTTGTTCATCAACTTGGCCGCTTCGTCTACATGAATACTGGATGCTACCGCAACGACATCTTCTACCATTATTTCCTTTACTTTCAACGATTCCACCGAGTAGAAAGCGACTATTTTTTCTCATAAACAAGTGTGCGTAGCGATGCAACACTGTCAAGAGCGTCTTTTGTTTCATTCGATAAGACAATCCCGCATTGAATCCAAGATGCGTTGCGACCTTCCAAATGCCGTAACAACACGCTTTTCCGCAAAGCCTTGTTGTTCAAGGATTCTGCCCGTTAGAAACGCAGTCAATCATATAACTCGAGTTGCCCTGGCAAGCTCTTCACGCGTTTCTTGGTTCATGCTCTGTTTGTTCAGGATTGTGTATCTTTCAGGTCGTATCGTGACTGCCATTTCCAGGGCTTTCACGATGTCTTTGTCGTCTACACTGAGCTCGCAGGCACTTGTTGGTGCTTCCAGTATATTCAGTGTGTCCCTTATGCGTTCCCAGCCCACCTTGTGCAGATAAGACATCAGGACTGTTCCGACGCCACATTGTTGGCCATGTGCGGAGCAGTTGGGTCTTATGATATCCAGTGCGTGGCTGAACATGTGTTCGGATCCACTGCAGGGTCGGCTGCTTCCCGCAATACTCATGGCTACACCACAACTGATCAAAGCCTCCAGAAGCACGTGCAAGCCTTCTTCGTTGCCCGGACGGATTTGCCTCGCATTCTCAATGATCAGTTTAGCACTCATCAAGGCCAAGCTTGCAGCGTAGCCGCCGTAGTACTCGTTCTTGTCTTCATGTCCTAGTTCCCAGTCTCTAACAGCTGTAATTTTCGCGATTACGTCTCCGCATCCGCTCAAGGCGAAGCGCCAAGGTGCCTTCATTATTATGTCCGTGTCGGCTATGATGGCTAACGGAGCCTGAGCGATGACCGAATATGGTTTCTCAAAGCCCTTTATCGAGGAGAGGGGACTCGCAATTCCGTCATGGGAAGCCGTGGTTGGAACGCTGACAAACGGGACTTCTTGATTGGCAGAGCTACATTTTGCGACATCTATTTTTGTGCCGCCTCCGACGCCGAAAACGATCTGTGGCTTCAAGGCCATTATTCTTTCTTCGACAGCCTCAACGTCCCTGACTGTAGCGGTCTCAACGAGGAACGTGTCAACCTCCATTCCTTCGTCCTCAAGCAAATCCTTCACAGTCTTTCCAGCAATATCGAAGGTTTTCGAACCAGCGACAATGAGGGCGGACTTGGTGAAGCCTAGTCTTCGGGAGATTTCGCCTACACGTTCTAATGCACCATTGCCAACGATCACTTCTCTTGGAAGCTGCATACGGTGATGTCTCAACGACAACAAGATCACTATTCAGGTTTGCCTTTGTCTTTTCATAGCCCACTACGCCTGAAAACCATTTAAACCCCACGGTTTTCGTGCTTCGGAAAGCAATTGTGCGTATTTGCCCTCTGAACCGTAATATTAATAAATCCCATGGGTGTGAATAGATGTTGCTACTTCCTTGCGAAGTAATCTCGTAACGTGTTTGCGTTTTGGGAGAGAATTGGAATGTCAAGCAGTGATTCAGTAGAGAAGCTAGTGTTGAAGGGGACAACTACGGCAGGCGTCGTCTGCAAGGACGGCGTGATACTGGCCTCAGACACACGCGTGACCATGGGTTTCTACGTGGCCCACAAGCATGGAAAGAAGGTGTACAAGGTAGACGACCACTTGGGGATGACTATTGCTGGCACAGTTGCGGATGCACAGTTCACTGTGGATGTGTTGACAGCGAATGCGCAGATGTACAAGGTGAGCAGAGGAAGGCCTTTGCCTGTGGCCTCCGCTGCAAGGCTGATCGCGAATCTTCTGTTCTCAGCAAGATACGTGCCATTGCTGACGCAAGTCCTCATAGGAGGAGTTGACGACACTGGACCACATGTGTTCTCGTTAGACCCATTTGGCAGCCTCACCGAGGAGAGGTGCGCAGCCACAGGTTCAGGTTCGCCAGTCGTGTATGGTGTGTTGGAGGACAAGTATAGAGAAGGCATGACTGTAAAGGAGATGCTTCCAGCCATCGTCAAAGCCATCAGATCAGCCATGAAACGCGATTCTGCAAGTGGTGACAGCTTCAACGTAACGGTGATAGACGACAGGGGCTACAGGGAGCTAACGGAAAAGGATAAGAAGCAGCTTCTAGCGGCCTGAGGAAGTTAACGTCGTGGCTCGCAACTCTGACAAGGACAAAATAGAGGTAAGCCAATACATACTTGAGCAGGTGCCAAAAGAAGCCGAGGTCACAAGAATAGAATACGAAGGACCAACACTCGCCGTCTATACGAAGAGACCAGAGGTCCTCGTTGACCAAAGCAACCTGATTGCAGGAATAGTCAATGTCATAAGAAAAAGGATAGTCATCCGCTCCGATCCATCAGTGAGGCTTCAGGAGGAAGAGGCTGAAAGAAAAGCACGCGCCATAGTTCCAGCAGAAGCAGAAGTCACTGAAGTGAACTTCGATCCGAGCCTTGGGGAGATAATAATCGAAGCCAAGAAACCTGGCCTTGTCATTGGAAAGAACGGCGTGGTTCTGCAGGAAATCATTAGGCAGACCAAGTGGCGCCCACACGTCTTGCGAAGTCCTCCGTTGCGCTCGAAGATCGTCACTCATATGCGTCACTACCTTCACTCCGAAACCAAGGAAAGAGAAAGAATCCTGCGGACAGTTGGAGAGAGGATTTTTAGGCCTAAGAGTTTTGAGGTCGGTGACGTTCGAATTACTGCTCTCGGAGGGGTTCAAGAGGTTGGCAGATCAGCCTTTCTCGTTCAGACTAGGGAAAGCAGTGTGCTTCTGGACTGCGGCATACATCCTGGTTCCTCGAGGCCTTTTGAGGCTTTTCCAAGATTCGACAATCCAGGATTCGAGATCGACTCTCTAGATGCTGTCATCATAAGCCATGCACATCTCGACCACTGCGGGCTGGTGCCATTCCTATACAAGTATGGATATGATGGGCCCATCTACTGCTCTGCTCCAACGTCGAACCTGATGACGCTGCTTCAGCTCGATTATTTGGACGTGGCTAACAAGCAGGGCGTGATTGCCCATTACGACCAGAAGGACGTTCGCGAATGCGTTTTGCACACTGTTCCGTTGCGGTATGGTGTTGTTACTGATATCGCGCCGGATATTCGACTAACTCTCCACAACGCAGGGCACATCTTGGGTTCTTCGATGGCTCACTTGCACATCGGTGAAGGCTTGCACAACGTGGTCTACACTGGCGACTACAAGTATGCTAGAACGATGTTGCTTGAGGCTGCCACGACCGAGTTTCCAAGGGTGGAGACAGTGATAACTGAGAGCACCTACGGCGGGCCGGATGACATTATGCCCTCGCGTATCGAGGCTGAGGAACGGTTGACCCGCCTCGTAAATGAGACGTTGGCTCGGAAGGGCAAAGTCTTGATTCCAGTGCCTGCCGTGGGCAGGGCACAGGAGATAATGCTCATTCTCGATGGCTACATGCATCGAGGGTTGATGAAGGAGACTCCCGTGTTCATTGAAGGCATGATCTCAGAGGCCACGGCAATACATACAGCCTACCCAGAGTATCTAGGCAGAGAAGTCCGTCACAGCATACTTCACGACGAGATTAACCCGTTTCAGTCAGACTACTTTACAATCGTTGAACACCCTAACGTCAGGCAGGAGATAATAGAAGGCGAACCGTGCATCATAATGGCAACCTCTGGAATGCTCGAAGGAGGACCCGTGATAGAGTATTTCAAGAGCCTTGCAGACAACGAGTCTAACACGGTGATCTTCGTAAGCTACCAGATTGAAGGCACGATGGGAAGACGAGTTCAGAAGGGCCTAAACGAAGTTGCTGTGATAAACAACGAAGGCAAGATGGACGTCGTAAGAGTCAGGCTGCAAGTTGAGTCGATCGAAGGCTTCTCTGGGCACTCTGACAGGCGTCAGCTGATCGCCTATGTGAGTCACCTACAGCCGAAGCCTGAAAGAGTTATCGTATGCCACGGCGAACGAGCGAAATGCCTAGGCATGTCAAACTTCATTCAGAACAGGATGGGGATTCAGTCAGTTGCTCCGGCTATCATGGAGACCTTTAGGCTGCTGTAGGAATAGGCTCGCTTGAAACAGGCGTTTTCTCTCGCCAAATCCTCACGTTCGGCGGACAGATGACCACACGCTCCTCACCCAATCTGGCGATGTCGCCACCAACCGACTCGGCGAACTCGCACAACTCGTTGACGGCGCGCTTAACGTCCTCGATGCTTTTGTCCGCGAGAGGCGTTATCCTCAGGATCAAGATGTTTCCCGTCTTCACTTGATTCTTCACATCATCCAGATCCGTGAGATCATGTAGTGGCATGGCCTTGAGATACGTTTTGCCGGAGGAATCCTTAGCCTCAGCTTCCTTTTCCTCTCTTTTCGGTTTGCGGAGTATACTGCTTAAGCCTGGCAAATTTCTCCTCTCTACTCCACTTATTTTATGCTTCTAGAGTTTAAGTGTTTCTTAATTCCACATCTGAATTCCTAACACTGATTTGACTATTAAAGGGTTCTATTATTGCGCAGTGTTGATCTTGTCCATGTGTTCTTTCAGGATGTGAGCTCTTTCAGCAGGCTCCATATCTTGTCGCCGACAAAATGGACGTTTCTGATCACCGGCCCTTGCGTGGCACTTTCAGCCTCGGCCCTGCTGAAGACCGCTTCGCCCACAGCCAACGGTTTTCCATGCTTCTCGTCTATGACAAAGACAAAATCGCCTTCTGCAAAATCTCCTTCAAAACGTCTGATTCCGGGTCTCATAACGTTCGCGCCCTTGCATACAAAGGGAACCGCGCCCATGTCAACAACCGCCTTGGGTGCTATGGCAAAGAAGTCTTTGAAGATTAATGTTGGAAAAAGCTCTTCAGACACCTTGGCAATCAGTGGTCTGCCGTTTACTAGATAGATTTTCGCGTGCTCGGTTTCAACCAGCTCTATGTTGGCCTTGGCTTTGAGCAGTTGCTCTGTGCTGGTTTTGAGTCTTTCAGAAGCCTGTGCCAGTAGCGCCTTTGCCTCTTTGTCCTTCAGGAAGTTTCTGCGATGTTTTTCAGGCATTGTCTTTCTTCCACTAGATAGGTTTAAATGTGATAGATTTAAGTATAAAAGGCGTAATTGTATTGGGTTCGAGAGTGTTAGCATGAGCGAAATGACGACTGAGATACTTGAGCAGAACATCGGAAAGACAGTGCTCGTTAGACTAAAAGGTGGGAAGAGTCTTCGTGGAAGACTGAAGGGATTCGATCAGCATCTGAACCTCGTTTTGGAAGAGACAGAAGACACCACAAACTCTGAAAACGTGAGGAAACTAGGCCTGATCATTGTCCGAGGCGACAACGTGGTCCTGATTTCGCCACCGCCTAGGTGACAACATTGGGAAAGGGAACGCCATCTTTCGGCAAACGCCAAGGCAAAGTTGTGCACATACGTTGCAGACGATGTGGCAGAAGAGCCTATCACGTCAGGCAGAAACGTTGCGCCGCCTGTGGGTACGGAGTGACCAAATTCTTAAGAAGATACGCCTTTCGCACAAAGAACCTGCACAGAGAAAGAGTCTTCTGAGACACCGTCGCTTATTGCGACTGATAATAGCCCTTGTCGATCTTGACGAAGATAAGAGGTCCCTTGCTTCTCGCCAGTTCTCTTGCCTTCCTTAAGGTGTTGTTAACAATGGTAAGAGTCTGCTTCGCCTCACTGGAATATTCATTGGCTCTCTCGCTTAGCTCCATCTTCAGAAGGTTTTCCGCGAGAATGGATGTGCCACAGATTTCCCCGTTCTTGACGAGGGTGAGCGTTACTACTTCCTCCATCTCTTTTCGGTTGGCCAGATTCCTCCACAATGGTTCTACATTGTTGAGATTCTTGGTTGTCTTGTTCCATTTCTTAGCGTTCTCGTTGCCTATGAGCAGCTTAACTCGTTCCTTCCATTTCACAAGCCATATCCCTGTCCAGATCCTAAGAAACTCTTCAAGTTCAGCTGCGTTTTCGTTGTAGAACTTCTCCAGTCTTTCAACTAGTTCGCATTCGCCTGCTTCTTTTCCGATGAGTTCCCAATGAACTTTGAGATAGTTTGTCAGGTCTTGGCACGCGATCTGTAGCACTTTGCGGTCAGAGCCGAGGACGTCCAGCATTGGGTTTCTGTCCTTCAGCTTTTCTGACAACAGTATCTCTATAAAGTTCATTGAGCTCTCCCGCTTTGAAGCCTTCTCCAACCAAAACTAGACCTCAGCTTGTAATAAGCTTTATTCGTAATGGCTTCTATAACATTCCTAAGTAGTTTTCTGCTATATTTCAGTTTCAGGAATATCTAAAAACCCAATTTTTGAGCCTATTCAAGAAAATCAGGAAGAATGTTGACACTTTCGAGAATTAAGTCGGGTTTCTCCCTCTCCAACTCCTTGCGCGAATAGATTCCAGACAGAACTCCTACAGTCGTCGCGCCAGCGCTCTTGCCAGCTTTTATGTCCGAAACCGAGTCGCCCACGATCAGGCAATCGCTGATTTGAAGGGCCATTTTGCTCGCGCACTGAAGCAAGGCTTCGGGCGAAGGCTTCGGAAACCTAGTGTCGAGCGCCGTGACCACGGTCTGAAAGTACTTCGCTAAGCCGAGTTTTTCCAACTCTTCAATGACCTTTCCTCTTGAAACGTGGCGCATGGTGACTAGTGCCAGTTTTGCCCTGTGTGAGAGCTTGTCTAGGGTCTCCGAAACGTTAGGCAGAGGTCTCGCCTTTTCCATCGTCGCGCGATAGTAAGCGTCGAAGTAGACCTGCATGAACTCCTCTGAATCAATGCCCTCGAGCATGTCATCTATTGGAAGGCTTTGTTCGATTCTTTTCGGAATCTCGGTCACTATGTTAATGTCGAAGGTCTTCCGTCCTGTCGACGCCAGCGCAGCTTTCATGGCCTCCAAGTAAGCCCTCTTCGAGTCCACTATAGTACCGTCCAAGTCCAGAAGTATGCCTTTGGCCTTGAGTTTTACTTTTTTCATTACTGTCGTCGATATTGTAGTACGTCGTTGGCGTTATTCGTTTCGATAGGTTTTTATTTGCGGCCAATTGTCTAAGGTAAGTACTCGACAAACTTGTTGATGCTCAAAACTCTGGAATGATGAGCGAATGGTTAGAAAAGCGCGAATCCGCTTGACAAGCACGGACTACAAGAAACTGGAGGAGGTCTGCGGTGAACTGAAGGTCATCGCGGAAAGGACAGGCGTCAAGCTGAACGGTCCAGTCCCGATGCCTACGAAGCGGTTGCGGGTTCCGGTAATGAAGTCTCCCTGCGGTGAAGGGACGATAACGTGGGATAGATGGGAAATGCGAATCCATAAGCGCCTCATCGACATTGATGCTGAGGAACGCGTCATGCGACGTATCATGCGTATCCGCGTTCCAGAAGAAGTGCACGTGACCATAGAGCTAATTTAGTCCGCATGTCTTTTTTTGTCCTGCCTATCCCAACTGAATAAGGGACATGCTTCGCACTTCTCAACGAATTCCATGCCTTTCTTTGTTGTCTTGAAGAGACGTCTTCCATCAACTCCCAGCAATTCCTTGTCCATCAGTGTTCCTAGATATTGTTCAGTCTGCAGAAATGAAAGCCCAACCTTCCTCATCAACACTGTCTTGCTTTTTTCCGTCGAAGCCTTCCTCAGAATATCGATCACAATGTCATGTCTGTCCCTATTAACCGCAATCACAACCAGTGAACGAATATGACCATAGCTATCTTAAGCCTTTGTCAGTCCAGGGCAGACTGATGCTTCACATTACCAAAAGATAGGGGATCAAGGTGAGAACCAGACTTGCGACGAATCCGAGCACCCATATTCCTTTGTCCCATAGGAAGACTTTGAGGCCGTCAAATACCCCGAAAGGAATCAAGTTGAAAAGAGCTATCCACGCGTTGAAGGCGGAGCCGAGAATGAACAAGCTATCATATGGAGGAGGAGCAACAAACCCTGCTGCCAAGAACGTAGTTGACAGGGCGATGTTCGTCAAAGGACCAGCGATCGAGATTTTCCCTATCTTCTGTTTGTCGGCGTAACCAGAGACCATGACGGCGCCTGGCGATATGAACTTGATCGGTGAAAACATGGAGATCAGAGTCAGAATTGCGCCTAGAGTCGTCATTCTGAATTCTGCCCAAAGACCATACCTCTGCGCGATGGTCTTGTGAGCGATTTCATGAACGAAGAAAGATGTCGTGAATATGCCCGTAAACAACACCAGCGTGACATAATTGGCATTGTAGCCTCCGTAGAAAAAAGCTGAGAACATGACCATGGACATGCCGACCCCGATGACCAGAAATGTGGCCACAGCCAGATGTTGGATCTCCTTCTGGCTGAAACGTGCCCGTCCTTTTGCCTGCAACTGCGAAGGACAGGTGACCATGTATTCATATGACTTTGGTGCCTGAGTAACTGCTGGCTGCAGATCCTCTTTGGGCAAGCGGGCAACCTCTATCTGCGGGCAATCGTGATTCTCAGGCAACCGGTGCTCTGAGCAGAAATAGCCTCCACAGCATTGGCACCTGAAGGGCAGGAGGGTTTCGCTACTGCATTTCTGGCATTTCATTCTGCACGCCTTTTCAGACTAACAGCCCCTGCCGATCTTATATGTTTCTCTTGAAACAATGAGAAGGACCTACTTCGGTGGAGTGACAAACGTTTAAGATGCTCAAGACCAAGCTTAGTCTAGGAATTCGCGGTTGAGCGGTCATGGAAGGAAAGCGCTTGAAGGCATTCAGTTTTGTACACGCTGCGGACCTGCACTTGGGCTACTCGCAATATGGTCTCGAGGCCAGAAGGGAAGACTTTGACAGGGTCTTCCAAGAGCTAGTTGACAAGACCATCGAGCTAAGACCTGACTTCATGATAATTGCCGGAGACCTGTTCCACAACGCACGACCCTCAAACGTCACACTGGAAAATGCCATCAAGAGCTTCAGTCGACTGCGGGAGGCGGGCATTCCAGTCTTGACTGTTGATGGTTCGCATGATTCTGCACCCAATCTCGTGACAGGCACAATAGTCTACCCTTTGGACAGTGCAGGGCTGGTCTATCACCTGCCGAGGCACGAGGGAGCCTGTTGGCAGAAATCGGGCTGCTGCTACGTTTACGGGGTGCCCAATTTCAGGACTAGGCGAAAGACTGAGGAGATGCTACCTTTGTTCATGGAACAGAACAAGCCCGCGCCTGACCCTTCTTTGTTCAACATATTCGTTTTTCATATGGCAGTGGATCTGCCAAGCGTTACGCCTCCCTACATTGAGGCTGAGGTTCCGCCTGAACTCATACCTGAAGGCTTCGACTACTATGCAGCTGGCCACATCCACAAGCCCTATCTAGAGAAATTCAAGTCCGGACTGCTGGCCTACAGCGGCTGCACCGAAACCGCAGACTATGAGGAAGCAGGAATTAGAAAGGGATTCTACCACGTTGGTGTTGGCGAGAGAGGCACGGTTTCTCCGAAATTCATCGAGCTTGAATATACGAGGAAGTTCATCGTGGTTGAGGAGGATTTCACAGGCATTACGCCTTCGAAAATCGGGGAGCGAGCCGCCCAAATGGTGAAAGACGCTGACGAAGCTGGCGCCGTGATAATCCCAGTGCTGAACGGGACGTTACCTCTTGAAGCAAGCCGTTCGGAGATCGACATTGCACAAATCAGAGCAGCAGCTGAGAAGGCATTGCTCGTCCATCCCGTCGTCTCGTTGCGTGAAAGCGAGGTTTCGGAGGAGATTGTTCGTTCCATATTCGATAGCGACTTCAAGGATTTGAAAACGAAGGCCTTCGAGTATTTCCTGCAGATATTCTCCGAACGCTATAGTCGAGAGCAGGCTGAGAGAGTTGCTCGTGCTGCTGTCAGCCTCATTGAGCCTCTGACCCAGAAGCAAGAAGATAAGGTGAAACAAACGGTAGAGGGGCTTCTGCAGTGAAGATTGAAATTGTACAATTGGAGAACATTCGTTCCCACGTTAAATCAGCTGTTCCGTTTGCGAGGGGTTTCAACTGCCTTGTGGGCGGTGTGGGCTGTGGAAAATCAAGCATACTATACTCAATTGACTTTGCTCTGTTCGGCGAGCCGGTAGGCAGAAGCTATGAATATTTACTGCGCGAAGGCGCGAACAACGGAAGAGTCACAATCCAGTTCATTCAGGACGGCAAGACATACAAGATGTCACGCGTTCTCAAGAGACACGGAAAAGGCATAAGCCAGGACATGGACGAACTGAAGCTCTATGAAGGAGAAGACTTGATCTCAAGTCTCAAGGGAGATGCGATAGCTGAACAATTCAAGGCGATTACAGGTCTCGACAAAGAGCTTTTCCGCGAAATAATCTGGGTGAGGCAAGAGCGTCTGAAAGAGCTTCTGGACGTTGCATCGAGGGAAAGACAGAAACGGCTCGATGAAATGTTTGGGCTGTCTGACTATGAAGTGGCCTGGAGTAACCTCCTGTCCTACCAACACGATTACGAAGTGGAGAAGAAAGTCTACGAAAAAGACCCTGATATCACGGGAATGGAGAAACTCGGTGTTGAATACGACCGAATAGTCGAGGAATTCTCTCGACTCGAAATCGACCTACAAGTGACGAGCAGCAAACTGGACGTTGCCAGAAAAGCTCTGGAAAAGGCCGATGCCGAACTCAGAAAAATGGAAGGAGTGAAGACCCTAAACGAGCAACTTGGGCGCAAAGAAGCAGGCATTCTGGCAAACTTGACAAGTCTGAAAGAAGCGTTGGCCACTTTGAAGGATAAGATCGAGTCTGGTGGAGCTGGTGTCGGGAATCTGAGACAACGCTTGGAGACTGTGGAGTCTCAGGCGGAATCCTGCAAGGCCGAGCTTCAAGCAATCGGACTAGTTGCCAACCAGCCGATTGACAGTCTCAGACAATGCCTGAGCGCCCTGGATGACAAGGTCTCAAGTCTAAAAGCCGAACAGGAAGCTGACCTCAAGAACGCTCAAGCCGACGAGAGACGGATCTCCTCATTGTCAGCTGAAAACCGTTGCCCCCTCTGTCTCCAGTCACTGACACAGAAATACAAAGACGACCTCATGCAGAGAATCCAAGGCGAGAACAGCAAGCGGCAAACCCGGATCACCAAGCTTTCCCATGATGTGGAGGAATTGCAGCGGAAGAAGAGCAAGGCAAACGCTGCTTTTTCGAAATTGCAGGTGCTCGCTTCAAGGACAGAAGACTTGATGTCGCGCATAACTGACGAATCACAAGTGCTCATCGATCACACGGAGGAAATGGTTGCGAAACAGAAGCAAGAGGCTGGCCTGCATACGGAGCTTGACGCCATCAGAGTTGAAATCAGCAGATTCGATGCGTCCGAGCTGGAGACCGCGAAGGCGCACAGGGACGAGGCCTACAAGCAATACTATTCATTGGATTCCGATTTACGGACTAAGGAAAGCCGAAAAAAGGACTTGGTCAAGCGCATGGACGACGTAAGAGACAGAATAGACCGAGCCCAGCAAAAAATCGAGCAGGTAGAGAAGATAATGCGGGTAATTGAAACGATTGGAAGCATGCGCGACGCCTACAGAAGCATTCAACCCAAGTTGCGAAGCGAGTTTGTGAAGGTGTTGAGGAATTTCGTCCAGCAAGTCCTCGACAGTCTTGTCGGCAACGAAGGCCCAATGCTGAACGTTGTTATTGATGAGACATATACGCCATATGTCAAAAGCGAGAGTGACATTGAACGTGACGTGTCAAACCTTTCAGGCGGCGAGAGAACGCTGGTGGCGTTTGCCTACCGTCTTGGGCTGGGCCAGTTGATTATGCAATCCTGGACAGGGCACGGCTTGAGCTTGCTTCTGCTCGACGAACCTACCGAAAGCCTAGGCAGGGAGGACGGTTCAATAGACCGCCTAGCCGAGGCGATTTCGCGTTTCAAAGCCATAGAACAGGTAATTGCAGTCACTCACAGTGAGGCCTTCGCCGAGAAGGCAGAGCATGTTATAAGGCTTGAAAAAGAGGGAGACGAAAGCAAAGTCTCAATCGAACGATAACACAGGCGACAAGAACCGATAACAAGCTGCCTCCGGAGGCCTTTAGCGTGGAACGACGCCGATTGTTGTCACAGAAATGCCTGTGTCTTCGAGTTCTTGGATGAAGGGGTTTATGCCCACAGAGTCGCTGGCGATATGTCCAGTGACCACGAGGTTGCCGACCCCTTCGGCTCTCAGCTTCTCCAAATCCCCAAGCGCAACGTGAATGTACACAACTGTTCCGATACCATGTTTGAAATATGTCTTGGCTATCTCGCAGCCTCCATTCGTTCCCGCGGCGTGAGAAACGACCACTTTGCCACACGGATTTTCGGGCTTTCCTACACGGATCTTGATTTTCGTGCTTGCATTCTTGAATTCAGGCAAATCATTCAAAGCGCGAACGACATCTTGCACCGTGGAGTTTCTCCTGATCTTCTTATCGACCTGTTCGCTCATGATCTTTCTGCCAATCTCATCTAAGGGTGTGTGAATGTTCATGTATGGCATTTTCAGCAATCGTGCTACGTCAATTGCGTGGCCGTAGTTTCGAGCGTGTCCATCGACCTCAAGGTCTGCATACTTTTTCCTGACAGCTCTTTCAGCCTCCTCTTTTGGGATTCCCGCCCCAACCATCTGCTGAACGTGACGTAAGAAAACCTCATGGAAACCTAAGACGGTCATACTGCCTACTGGATGATGGGCAATCACCGCGTCGCAGCCCAACTGCTTGGCCAGCAAGAGTTCTGGAACAGTCGCGTCGATGCCGAAGAGGATTCTCTCAGTATTGTTTCCCTTCACGTATATCGCGCTGTCCTCTGGGGTTTTCTCTAGTCCCGCAAGCGTTAGGGACAGCCTCATGATCTCCTCGGTATCCATGCATGCACACCTCAATATCTGGTAGGCACTATTACGTTTGACTGCTTATAAGCAATGAAGGCAGCTTGTCTCCCGTTTGCACAAGGTTAATCTCACAATGCGTCCAAATTGAGGAGTGGAAAAAGGGCATTCTATTGCGTATCAGAACAAGAAAGCTGGCTCTGGCAGAAGGGGTGATTGCCGGAATTCTTTTCGGAACAGCAGCCCTATTCATCAGATTCCTGCAGAATCTGGACGCATTCTCTATAGCTTTTTGGCGCCTCGTCGTTGCATGCCTCGTATTGGCGTCCATACTTGTTGCCCTTCGAAAGCCATTCATGCTCAGACTTGTGCGGAAGAACCTCAGAGATCTTTTAGTCTTGGGCTTTTTTCTGGGACTGCACTTCATATTCTTCGCCTACGCTGTGAAGGACACAACGATACTGAATGCAACAGTACTTGTCAACACGACGCCGATCTTTTCTGTTCTTGTCTCAAGTTTCATCTTCAAAGCCAAGCCTTCCAGCATGGCAATCCTAGGCCTGACTATCTCGTTCGCAGGCGTACTCATCGTAGCGTACGCCGAGACAGCAGTTGGTGGTGGCGTTGCCTCTCTTGAGAGGTTTTCTTCGAGTCTGAAGGGCGACTCGGAGGCCATATTGGCGGCTGCAGTTGAATCCATATACCTTAACTATGGAAGAAAGACAAGAAGCCGCATGGATATTCTGCCGACTATGCTGCCTTTGTACTTCTTCACTGCTGTATTCGTAGGGCTGCTGAGCATACCCGCAACAAGTAGGGCATTGGCATTGCCAACACAAGCAACGAGCATCCTTCCACTTATTGCCTTGGGAGTGTTGCCAACAGCAGCCGCCCACACCCTCTACTTCTCTTCCCTGTCTAACTTGAAGTCTTTCGAAACTGCCACTATGGCATTGCTAGAACCCATAGGCGCCACAATACTCGGGGTGGCAACGTTTCAGGAGATACCTGGACCACTTTTCGCCGCGGGAGCTGCCCTGATATTGGCTGGAGTCGTTTTTGTCGTCAGGAGCAAGCCTCGAGAAAGCGGAGGTTGAAAAGGCAAATGGAACAGCATTCGAGCAACGTAGTTAAAGCGAGCTGATCCAGTGATTGCTGAATGCCCGCCGAGGTTTCTTTGCGGTAGCGTATCTCTACAGGCCCTTCAAGGGGTGTAGCCAAGAGAACGCGCTGGCCTTCAGCAAGAAACGGGAAGCTACTCTTCCTCTTCGGCGGCTTTCTTCTCCTTCACGATGAAGGTGTTTTCCTTGCCGCCTATGACTTTGAAGTAATCCTTCAGTTCCGTCTTGTGCAGGAACTTGCGTAACAGCACTCTCAAATATGGTTTCGAAACGGCTTCTTCATCGCTTTTGACCACTATTTCGCTGGTTTCCGTCACAACCTTGGCACCAGTTTTCTTCTTGATGAAGTCGGCTAGCTCTTTTATCACGTCGCCGCCTTCGCCCTTCAGTTCAGATATATCTACTTTCAGTTCTGCCATGCCTATTTACCTCACTTTCTGACCATTATGATTCTCACTTGGTCGCACGCGTCTTCACATGCGTCCGCAATCATCTCTAGAGCATCGAAGAGCTGGCTTATTAAAACTACTATTCCCGCTTTCGGCAAGTCCTCCTTGGCCAACAATACTCTGGACTTCTCATGCAAATCGTCCACTCTTTCTTCATTGCGCTCCACGTCGTCCGCGGCCTGAAGAGCCTCGCCTGGCCTTGTCATCATCTTGTTCATGCATCTCTGAAGTGACGCTGCGCATTCTTTCACGTTTTTGACCATTTCCATGAACTCGTTCTTGATCGCTTCTGATACTTGTTCCATCGGGACCGCGCCTAATATGCGTGTGGATTCTCTGCTCCAGTCAGCCACCATGTCCACCCTCTTGACGAGATCCATCAAGTCGACTCGGTCAACGGGTGAGAGCTCGCCTTTTGATACGTCATCCATGACCCTTCTTCGTAGCGCGTCTGCCTCTTTTTCGCCGCTCGTCACTCTCCGGATGCATTCTTTCATTTCTTTCTGGTCGTTCTTTATGGTGGCAAGCACCGCTTTTTCGAGGTCTTCGACTATCCCGGTAGTTAAGGCCAAGTGGCGCTGTATCGTCGCGAGGGCCTTTGTTTCTCTTCGCTTCTCAAACCATTTTATCAATTCACTCAACGGCGATTTCCTCCTTCAACCCTGCTTCTGGATACTTAAATACGTGAACCTTTTCTGTTGGGAAACTGACTGTTACGGTTTCGCTTATGTTGAACCATTCTTGCGTCATCGACGGCTTTATGTGGAAGACGAGGTCTTGGTTTGCAAGCCTGATCTCGTATCGTATGGTGGTTCCCTCGAAAGTGATTCTTTCTATCACGCCTGAGACGGAGTTTCTGCCTTTTTTGGTTCCTCTTTCGACGGCAAAGACTTCAGGCCGTATGGCCAAGATGACTCTTTCGCCGCGTTTGGCGCTGTTGCCCGTGGTGTGAACCTTCACGTCACCGTGAAGCTCTATTGTCATCTCGTTTTGGCTAGCGTTTGAGACGTATCCTTCTAGGAAGTTCGTTTCTCCTATGAAGTAGGCCACGAAGATGCTATTTGGATTCATGTAAAGCTCATTCGGCGTTCCGGTTTGCACTATTCTCCCTTTCTTCATGACTGCAATCTTGTCGGAGATAGCCATTGCCTCCGACTGGTCGTGTGTAACGTGTATTGCCGTAAGCTCAAGGTCCTTTGCCATCTTTCTGATTTCGTACCTGAGGTCGTTTCGGACTTTTGCATCCAAGTGACCTAGGGGCTCATCTAGCAATAGCAGTTTGGCTCCTGCGGCTAGTGCTCTGGCCACGGCTATTCTCTGCATCATGCCGCCGCTCAGCTCGTTTGGAAACGCGTCCAAGCGTTCGTGCAGCTTCACCATCTCGAGTACTTCGTCTCCGATGGTTGCTGCTTTCTTCTGGTCATAGCCTTTCACGCGTGGTCCATAGGTCACGTTGTCCCAGGCGTTCATATGAGGAAAGAGCGCGAAAGTTTGGAAGACGAAGCCGATGTCTCTGTCTTCAGGCGGAACGTCGTTGACGACTTTTCCTCCGATTAGGATGTCGCCTTCGTCTGGCTCTATGAGTCCTGCAATGACTCTGAGCAAGGTTGTTTTTCCACAACCGCTTGGTCCCAGAAGGGAGAAGTACTCCTTGTCCTGTATTTTGAGGTTTACGTTGTCGAGGGCCACGACTTTCCCGTATTTTTTTGTGACACTGCGCACTTCAACATCAGGCAAACTTGAGCCTCCGCCAGGTGTGGCCTGCGTTATGCGAAGTGGCTGAAAGCTCTATATTAATCATGCTAGTACCTTCCCTTTCCTCTGACCATGAGGCGCAGGGCCAACAGAATGATGAAGGAAAGAAGAACCAGGTAGCCACAGCCCAAACCAATCTCCAAAGGACTTGCTATCTGTGGCTGATTCAACAAGGCTTTCACCCAATTGACAATCACCACTGGCGCCGTCTGGAGTGTCGTTGTCACAGCCACGGTAGCCCCTGTCTCACTTACACTTCTCGTGAAAACCATGATTGCCCCGGAGAGTATCGAGTACTTAGTCAAGGGCAAGATTATTGTCTTAAAGACAGTGAAAGGCTTGGCTCCGAGGGTTTTGGAGGCTTCTTCCATTTCCAAGTCAATCCTCTCAACGGCAGCCGACATTGACCTGACAAAATACGGATACGTTATTGCCAGATGAGCAAAGATCAGAAGCCATATCTCGGGAACGAATGCGAAGCTCTTCCAAAAGATGCTCAGTGAGACGCCTAACGCTATTGAAGGCACAATCAGCGGAATGTTGACAAGCAAATCCAATGCTGCAGAGACCAAGGTTCCGAACTTTCTTCTCGCCACGATGATCGCCATCGGCAACCCCAAAACGACATTCAGGACCGTGGCTATTGCGCCCAAGGCGTAGGACAAGCCGATGCTCTGCCAGTACTGCGCCCAGACTCCGGAGCTTGCAAGCGACTTCGGCAGCGTGTCTGTGAATATGGCCTGCAACGCAGGCAACGCCACGAAGAGAGACGGAATGAGCACGATCGCCACGAAAACCACTATGGTTATCCCGTCTCGCCCAGCCGTAGCCTTCTTGTAGCTTAGCGTCCTTTCCGCGTTTGGCCAGAATCTCTTGGTGGGCAGTTTCAGTCTTGGGCCTAGAACACGGATTGCCATGAATATTGTGAACGCCACCGCGATGAGTACGAAGCTCGCGAAAACCGTTGAGCCTTCGTAGGTTACTTGGGAGACTCTGCCGTCAAGGTAGCCAGTTTTCATGTTTTGTATGAACACTGGGCCGTTTTCGAAGAGGCCGGCCACCATGAGCGTGGCACCTGTTTCCGAAAGTGATCTGGAAAAAGCAAGTATGAACGCCGCGATCAAGGAGGGCTTTATGATTGGGAATGTTACGGTTCTTGCCACGGTAAAGGGTGGCGCTCCTAGCGTTCTTGAGGCGTTTTCGTACTCTCGCTGGTAGTCAAGCATGGCACCTACAATTACCCTAACAACCACGGGATATGAGAACGTGAAGTGAAGCAGCATAACAAGAAGCCAACCAGGTGAGATCAGTCCAGTGCCAAAGAGTGACGACACCTCTTCTGGTCTACTCCAGAAAAGCAGTAACGAATACCCGAGGGCAGCAGTGGGCACAATGAACGGAATGTCTGAGAAGGTGTCAAGCACGTTCAGCCATCTTGACTTCCCACGGCTGATGAGCCACGCCATTGGGATGCCCGCCACGATGTCGAGGGCTGAAACAAGCAGAGCAATGACGAAAGAGTATGAGATTGCTTGGAGGGCTTGGTTCATGAGCGGCTGATCGTTTACGACTTGTTGTATCGTGTCCCATTTGACCACTATGCCTAGAATCGGCGGCAACAGTATCAGAGCGAAGAAAAGGCCCACTGCAGTGAGGTACACTGTGTACTTGGCTGCCCTTCTTGATGAGAGATTGTCCAAAGCCTTTGTGATCTTGCTTTTCGGCAACTGCTTCTCCGCCCAAACTCTGCCTCAGACAGATGCTGTTTCGCTCTCAATTCCTTGTTCTGGACTCATAAGGCTATTGATAAGCAAGTGTCAGTTCGCCCGTCGAGTCATATCACCGCTTGCGCTCTATTGACTCTCTGTCACATCATCCGAGCAGAAGTGGATGATGACAAGACTTAAGCCTTTTGGACCGCAGAATAATGGGTCGATTATCGGGTGAGGTCATGAACGTTTTGGAGGCCATCAAAGCAA
>CAYHAK010000022.1:0-23884 GCA_964354625.1 uncultured Candidatus Bathyarchaeia archaeon | reverse complement strand
TGAGCCCCAAGGATTCATACTCTATACGCCTCTTTCAGAATTGATTTCTATAACAGAACTGGGCTACCGATTGTTTTAAGCGGTGTTTCGCGCCTGTGCTTATTCCAAAAAGCGAAATATTCTCTAGAACAAACCTCTATAAGCCAAAGAAACCAAAAAAGAGACTATAGCTTCATTGAGAGACACTTCGTAAGGTGAGAAATGATGCTGATAGGCTTGATGGGAGACACGCACGACAACTTGCCCATGATAGACGAAGCCGTAAGAAAACTGAACCGGGAAGGGGCTCGGCTTGTGCTTCATACAGGTGACTATGTGTCAGGTTTCACGATTCCTAAGTTCAAATCACTAGACGCAAGGCTGGTCGGGGTCTTTGGAAACAATGACGGTGACCGAGAGAGGTTGAAGGAGAAGTTCAGCGAGAACGCGAGACTTGAGATTCGAGGGAGCTTTGCAGAGATGGCTGTTGATGGTCTAAAGGTTGCTTTGCTCCATGGAAGCGAGGAGGAGCTTCTGAAGGCTCTGATTGAAAGTCAAAGCTTTGACGTTGTCGTGCATGGCCATTTCCACAAGGCTGAGGTCTATCGGAAGGGCAAGACGTTGGTCATAAACCCTGGAGAGACCTGCGGATACCTAAGCGGCAAGGCGACAGTTGCAGTGCTTGACACCGAAAAAGACGAAGCAAGGATAGTCGAGCTGTGAGAATGCTGAACGCGCGCGATTTGCCTTTTCGGCGCTTCTTCCTCCTATCGGCTTCTGTCCATTCATTTTGCGTGACCTTAACCGGTACGGGACGCTCCTATGTTTGTGGCGGCTATGATCGATGCCGTGGTAGTAGCATTTCTCTTCGTTTTGGAGCCACAGAACAGAAAGGGCTAGAAGAAATCTAGACCCGTCAAGTAGAACCCATCGCCATAAGCCTTGCTGAATGAAGCTTCCGCTGCGAGCGATTTGATCATGAGCACGCCGTGGCTGCCTTCATCTGTCATGTATCCGCGGGACCTGTAGACTTGCAGCAACGCGCTATCCATAACAGCCCTGTCATAGACCATGTCTCTTGCCTTCGCCTCCACGAGGCCGACGAGTCTATTCATCTCCTTCGCGTTTGACGCCACAAGCTCCCTGATCCAGATTCCGTTCGACCATGCCCCCTGCCTGACCTCTGAGAACAGCACGTAACCTTCTCTGTCAACCACACAGTTTCTCACTTTGATACCCTCAGCCTTTTCAAGCATCACGAAGTGATCTCTACCCCTCACGATGAAGCCAGTCTTTCCATCAACAAGCCTGTTGTAGGTTCCCAGCAACTTGTCAATGTCAAGCTTGGTGGCTTTCCCCTTCGGCTGACGTGTGGCACGTTTTGCTTTCATCACCTTGTAGGCGCTTGGAGCTTCGAACAGGTCTCTGTAGCCGAGCTTCGCGTAAAGCGAATGGGCCACAATCGTGCGGCTTGTTCCCAGAAGCGAGAAGCGATAGCCCTTTTCTGTGAAGTGTTCGTGTGCGCGGTTCATAAGGGCTGTGCATATGCCCTTCCGCGTGTATCCAGGCAACGTAGCAACGCCATATATTCCACCAACGTTCTCGATCTTTCCATCCAGTGTCTTCGTGGTCAAGTCCATAACGCCAACGTTGCCGACTATGCGACAGCTTTCCAAGGCGCAGAAACCGACTCCACTGTTCCTAAGCCTCGGATCAAGCTTCACAAACTTCTCGAAAGTCCTTGGGTTGAACGTCCAGCGGAAAGCGCTATCCAGCAAAGGAAGAAGCCCATCTTTCGATTTGAGTTCGTCAAAGGGCACGATTCTCATCTACGTCAGCCTCCCTTCGTAGCACGCGCTGAACCACTGCGTCAGCAGAGACACGTCTTCTTTCTCGGCGATTCCAAGGTTGACTGTCCTACCCTCGAGCATAGAGCATCCAAAATTGAATTCTGGAAACGTTATTTAACGCTTGTTGTATGGTTGCCTTTTCAGGTTGGCCAGCTTGAACAGCTCGGCCAATTCCTCGTCGCTTGCGCCGTTCCTCATTTGGGTTAGCAGGTCGACAAGGCCGTTGTTGGTCATGAGGCACGGTTTCAGTTTCCCGCCGCTAGTCACCCGCAAGCGAGTGCAGTGCTCGCAGAACTCCGCATTCTCCGTGGGCTGGATGGTCTCAACTCTCACATCTGGCAGGCAGTAGACGTGGCGGTTCTGCATGAACCGTCTGGTCTCTATCCTTGTGGCCTTGTTGTCCAGCATTTCCTCGTAGTCATCTAGCGGTTTGTGATGCCTTGAATAGTAGGCCCCAGTTACGTTGAGCGGTTCAAGCTCTATAAGCTGCAGGACTGCCCCGGTGTCTGCTGCAAATCGTATCATTTCAGGAATAGCGTCGTCGTTCTCGCCTCTCAGTATGAGCATGTTGAGTTTGACAGGACAGAAGCCTGCCTTGACAGCGACCTTGACGCCCTCCAACACGGGTTCTATACTGCCGCCAGTCAACTTGTTGTAAACGGCCCCGTCCAGCGTCGGAAGGGTCACATTCACACGTTTCAGTCCATTCACACGCAGTTCTTCAGCCAACTGGGAAAGCCTCGTTCCGTTTGTCGTCATCGACAGATCCGTCAAACCCGACAGATCGGCTATGCCTCTAATGATCTGTAGTATGTCTTCGCGCACAAGTGGTTCCCCACCTGTGAGTTTGACCCTAGAAATGCCCAGCCCCACGGCGATTCTTACGATGCGGATGATCTCGGCTGCAGTCATCTCTTTTGTAGCGCCACTCTGCAGGGCTTCGCCTTCCATGTGGCAATACTCGCAACGCAGATTGCAGCGTCTGGTGACAGCTATACGCAGGTTGAGAAGAGGCCGCCCGTAGCTGTCCGTTAACACCATCGTTATTCCCGTGCGTGCTTGACGACGTGAGCCGCTTCGGGCAATATAAGCCTTTCAAGGCAAAGCCTCACAGCGTCAGGCGAACCAGGGACACAAAAGAAAGCCTTGCCCTTTGCCACGCCCGCCAAGGCACGGGACAAGACTGCAGCGGAACCGATTTCGTCGTAACTGAGACGCCTGAAGATCTCTCCGAAACCGGGCAAGGTTCTCTCAAGGAACGGGGCGACGGTCTCGATTGTCACATCAGCTTTTGTTACGCCTGTGCCCCCGCTGAAGACAACGGCATCTAGACCATCACGGTCCAAGGCCTCTTCTACGGCCTTTCGGATCATGGTTATGTCGTCTGGTATGATTTCTCTGAGTGCAATCGTGTGGCCTGCCTCTCTCAGTTTGGACTCGATCAAGTCTCCCGAAATGTCCTCGGTAGGTCCTGCCTTCTGCCATATCTGGAAGCGGGATGTGCTGACCGCAAAAATGGCGAAGCTCAGTTGACCGGGCGCATTGGCCCTATGTCTTCTTGTGCTTTCGCTCAACCGGAGCGCCTTCCTTGATCTTTCTCACGACACGGATGTTTCCGATCATGGTCTGTGGATATTGTCCTTGCGAGTCTTTCTCGTATTGTTTGACCATGTCCCAGACAGTTAGCAGAGCTACTGAAGTTGCCATGAGGGCTTCCATTTCGACTCCTGTCTGGGCCTTGGTCTTGACTGTGGATGTGACCTGCACTTCGGACTTGCCCAAGATCTCTGCTTGAATTTCCACGTTCGTCAAAGGCAGTGGGTGGCATAGCGGAATCATCGTGCTTGTGTTCTTGGCCGCAAGGATTCCTGCGATTTTCGCCGTGTAGAGCGGATTTCCTTTCGCGATCTTTCCCTCCTTGATTAAGTGCACGGTTTCAGCCTTCAACTTGATCGTTCCGGCTGCAGTTGCTTCTCGAAATACTTCAGGCTTGCCTGACACATCTACCATAGCCATGCGATTCACTTCTTCATCAATCGGAAATCTAGCTACAACTGCTTAGTGTGGCCAGACATTTAACTTGGTTTGAACGTTCGGCACTCCGCCACCTTGAAGGCCACCGCTTCCTATTTTCCCTTCGTTTCCGCTTCCTTTTGCCAAGTTTCGAAAAGAGACTGTACTACCTTTGCTTTAGGCGAGTTGGGGCTTAGCCTGTAAATGCGAATCCGTCCGAACCGCTTATGTTGAATGATGCCTTCTCCTTCCAGAATCTCCAGATGCTTGATTGTCGAAGTGTAGTTCACGCCGAGCCTGCGAGCAATATCCGATACGTTGAGCTCGCCAACCTGTAGAATGACTTTTAGGATTCTGACCCGCAACTTCGAGGAGAAGACCTCTTCAACGTCCATTGTTCGCTGTTTCTCCCTTTTCCAAGAGTTCTGCCAACTGTTCTTCAAGCTCGTAGGCGGGAGTTCTGGGCAGATAGATGAGTGTTGACCTTCCACGCGGGGCAACTGATGAAACTTCTGTCTTCACCACGCCGAGGCTTGAGAGAGACTGCAAGTACTTCCAAAGCTGCGTGTGGCTGTTCGGTTTCGCAGCGTATTCCTCGCACGCGACCTCGTAGGTCTGTCCGGCTTCTGCAAGCGAAACGCAAGCTTTCTGGCTTTCCTTAAACAATCTGGCTATGCCCAGCAAGAGCAGCTTCTCGTGGAAACTAAGTGAAGCGAGCTCATTCCTCCGCAGAGAAGGGACTATGCTTGACACCGCCTTCCGGACACACTCAGGCGTAACAACCTGCAAATCCTCCGCATCAGCATACTTACCAGCCCGCCACAACAGCTCAATGCCGAAACGCGCATTGCCATTCTCCGACATGGCGATCTCGGCGAGCAAGCTCATGGTCTCCTCGGGAACCGCTGACGGCTTGAGTGCCAGCACGACACGGTCGCTTAGGATGCTTGTGAGTTGCTGTTTCGTGTAGTTTGGGAGGTTGATGATGTTGGATTGGAGGGTGCTCCTTGTGCTTGCGTCCAAGCGCTCGACAGCCTTCAGGCTTCGCAGGATGCATATGAGCGATAGTCTTTGCGGCTTTCCTTGTCTTGCCTCCTGCAGCCGCGTAAGTCCATAAATCGCCTCTGAGCCCTCTTTTTCGACGAGGCTGTCAAACTCGTCCAATGTCAATATCATATAGGCGTTTTCTTCGTCCAGCATCTGCGCTAGGATGCCTAGAAGCTCCTCGGCTGAATAGCCGCGTTTTGGGAAGTTGGGATGGAACGTGGAGACAACGCGCTGCAGAACGAGAAAGAGGCTTCCGCGGCATTCGCGGCAGTTCACGTGGGCATAACGAAGGCTGATTCTGCGCTTGCTTGCCTCCAGCATAATGTCGCCGCCAAAGCGTTGCGCAAGCGCGGTCTTGCCTGTGCCCACATCGCCTGTTATCATGACCCTTTGCGACATTCTTTCCGGCGATTGAAGGGCGAAGTCGAAAAACTCGTTCAACAGCCTGAATTCTGCTTCTCGATGGGGCAACCTGTGGGGGACGTAGTTTATGTCGAGTTTCGTTTCGTCTCTGAACACGCTTGAGTATCGTGGCACTTGCTGGACCCCACAGAGAATATGCGTTGAGCGTTGTTATCCTTTTCTCTTAGCTGTTGCTACGTCTGTGCCGTCCTGTCAACTTGCAGAAGAGGCTGAGAAAGCCCGCAGGCGAAGCCTTTGCCCTTTGGCCGAAAACCGCGAATACTGTGTGTCTCTTCCGTAGAAACATAACACTAATAAACTCGTCCAGTTATCTGTATTGCAAAATGATTCCCGAATATTTCTTCCTAACGAAGGGCGTTGGCAAACACAAGGAGCAACTGCAGTCTTTCGAGCTGGCTTTGAGAGACGCTGGAATACAGCACTGCAACATAGTAAGCGTTTCGAGTATCGTGCCGCCGGGATGTAGACTGATCCCCCGAGAGCAAGGTCTGAAATTGATCAGTCTCGGAGAGATAACTTTCGTCGTTCTGGCGAGGAACTCGACGAATGAGCCTCACAGGCTCATAGCCTCGTCGATAGGCGTTGCCATCCCCTCAGGCAGTAACTATGGGTACCTGTCCGAACACCATTCTTTCGGGCAGCCGGACGACAAGGCAGGAGACTACGCGGAGGACTTGGCAGCAACCATGCTGGCTACCACGATGGGCATCCAGTTCGACCCAGAGATCGCGTGGGACGAAAAAGAGCAGTTGTTCAAAAGCACGGGCATGATAATCAAGACGACCAACATGACGCAGTCAGCCACGGGCGACAAAGGCGGCCTATGGACGACAGCGATAGCTGCAGCTGTGTTCGTCATGGACAAGAACAAGCTCACGCAGTAGACATTGTACTGCGCGGCAAACGATCTCTTTTTGTTCCTAAAGCGCGTGCGCTAATGTAGCCACGACCTGCAGGCGCCGAACCTCAACCTTATCAAGCCCGGGCTCGCACGCCATCCGCAGGGCCCAGCCAGCATCTGCAAAGCCTCCTAATCGCCAGGCAATGAATTAGGCAAACGAAGCTTAGAAGTAGCTGATGAACAAACGCTACGGTTCTGGTCATCAACTTCTACCCGAGGCGCTTGATCTTCGCACGAACCGCTTCCATAACAATACAGGGTCTGGCCAAGGCCTCACCGCTCATCGCGCCAAACCATCAATTCATCGTAAACGCGCGCGCTACATCAGCCTTATTATTCCAAAACCATATTAACAATCAGAATCAACGCTAGACACTGGTGAGATGCTGTTGCTGGAAATGCTGAAGACACCTATGGTAGTTGTGAACTTCAAGACATATCTTGAGTCAACTGGCCGGAAGGCTGTTGAGCTTGCCAAAAGCGCCGAGCGCGTTCATGCCGAGACGGGAGTTTCAATGGGTGTGGCTCCTCAGCCCGCGGACATTTTGACCGTCGCGAAGACCGTGAGGATCCCCGTTTTCGCTCAACATGTTGACGCTATCAAGCCTGGCGGGTTTACTGGCCACATTCTTGCGGAATCAGTCAAAGAGGCCGGTGCGGTTGGGTCTTTGATTAACCATTCGGAGAGGCAACTCAAGCTTTCGGATATTGACGAGGTCGTGAGGCTGACGCGAGAGAAGGACTTGGTTTCGTGCGTTTGCGCCAACAACCCGAGCGTCAGCGTGGCTGTCGCCGCGTTGAGGCCTGACATCATCGCGATCGAGCCGCCTGAACTCATTGGCACTGGGATTCCTGTCTCGAAGGCGAAGCCTGAAGTGATCACCAGCACGGTGAAGCTTGTGAGGAAGGTAAACTCGGATGTCGTGATTCTGTGCGGTGCAGGCATAAGCCACGGTGAAGACGTAACAGCAGCTTTGAGGCTGGGCACTCAAGGCGTGCTGGTGGCCAGCGGCATCGTCAAGGCGAAAGACCCATACGCGGTTATGCGCGAGTTTGCTGACGCGGCAATGCGTTAGGTGTGTTCGAACAGGCATGAAGGTCGAGGCTGAGTGTGTGGCTTGCATTCTTAGCCGTGGAGCAGCCGAAGCCACGGAGGCCACGTCGAACCCTGCGTTGCGCTTCAGAGCCATGACAGACCTGTTGCGGCTGCTGAGCAAGGAGTTCAAGCCTTCGGCTGTTCCTGCGGAGTTGGGCACGAAGAGGGACCGTCTGATAGGCAGAGTCACGGGCAATGCTGATCCGTACAAACGGAGCAAGAGGATGAGCAACGAGAAGGCCTTGAGGTTGCTGCCTTATGCTCGAAAGATCGTGGAGGCGGGGTACACGCAGGAGGATCGATTCAAGAAGGCATGCTTGGTCGCGATAGTGGGCAATATCATGGAATTCGACATCCCAGGCCACAAGTTCACGTCGACGACGCTGCGAAAAAACATACGCGAAGCAACCAAAGACCTCGCAGTAGACGACGTTGGCAGAATCTACGAACTGGCGAAAAAAGCCAACAGCGTACTCTACATGGCGGACAATGCTGGCGAGATCGTGTTTGACACGTTGCTCGTGGAGCAGTTGAAGAACATGGGCGTGAAGGTGATCGTGGCCGTGAAGGGTGGACCGGTGATCAATGATGCTACGCTCGAAGATACCGAGGCTTCCGGGATGAACAAGCTTGCGGACAAAATCATAACCACTGGCACGAACGCGGTGGGTTTTGCGGCCAAGGAGGCTTCGCAGGAGTTCCTTGACGTCTACAACTCGGTTGACTTGGTGTTTGCGAAGGGCATGGGCTACGCCGAGACGCTGACTGAGTACAAGCTGAAGAAGCCTCATGTGCTTCTTTTCAGGACCAAGTGCAATCCTGTCGCAAACTATTTCGGCGTAGCCAGAGAAAAGAACGTAGCGAAGTTGATGCCATAAATGAACCTGCCCACGATGAGCTTCAATCAAGAAACGCTTTCCAATCTTGAAGAGGCGATGCGGAAAGAATGGATTATTACTAACGGTCTAGGCGGTTATGCTTCCTCCACGGCGTTGGACATTGACACACGTAAGTACCACGGGTTGCTCGTGGGTGCTTTTCATCCGCCTGGTGACCGACGGGTTTGTTTGTCAAAGCTGGATGAGGAGCTTGTCGTAGGCGGGAGCACGTGTCCGCTTGGAGGCAACGAGTTTCAAAGCGGGATTTTTCCGAAGGGGTATCTGTTTCTGAAGGAGTTTTCGCTGATGCCTTTCCCGAGGCACGTCTACGAGGCTCAGAACGTTGAGGTCCAGAAGACCGTTTTCATGCCTCACGGAAAAAACGTCGCCATAGTCCTCTACAAGGTCCTAAACAGAGGCAACGCTGACGCGAAGATCAGAGTTTTTCCGCTTGTCAACTGGAGGCATTTCCACGCGGTAACGAACAGATGGAAGACGGGCATAGATCTTGCCCACGATGAAGATGAGAAGAAAATCGAAATTCGCACAAGCAACCCTCAGTCAGCATTGATTGTGGCAGTCACGAATGGACGTTACGAGTTTGCAGACAAATGGGTCGAAAGACTGTATTTCCGTGAGGAGGCAGCGCGTGGCGAAAGCTGCTTGGACGACTGTTATCAACCAGGCTTTTTTGAGGTGTCTGTGAGGGCGAAAGGGAACGAAAGCTTCGCGATAACCGCAGTGGCAGATCAGGAGGAGCGCGTGGCACGTCAAACCATGGACAGTATGCCTGTGAGCTTGTACGACTTGGGTGCGCTTTTCGAGAAGGAGACTGAGCGGCGGGAAGGGTTTCTGACGCGGTTCTACGGAGAGCGCAGTATTGTAGTGGCGTCTGACTGGTTGAGTTGGCTTGTTTCTTCCACCGACGCGTTCATGGTCGGAGGTCTGGGTGTTGGGCGGAGGTCAGTGATTGCTGGTTACTACTGGTTTGAGGCTTGGGGGCGTGACACGTTTGTGTCTTTGCCTGGGCTGTTGCTGGTGACTGGACGGTTTGAGGAGGCAAGACAGGTTTTCCTGAACTTCAGAAGCTACTGCAGACAGGGCCTGATACCCAACTGTATCCCGGAAACCGACGGAGAGACTGTCTACAACTCTGTTGATGCCACGCTTTGGTTTGTGAACGCGGTGCTTCAGTACCTGAAGTACACAGGCGACTTCAAGTTTGTCCAAGAGCAGCTGTGGGAGACGCTGAAGGCGATTGTGGCGAATTTTGTGAAGGGAACGCTTTTCGGCATTCGAGTGGATGCGGATGGTTTGTTGGCTCACGGTGGCCAGTTGACGTGGATGGATGCGGTTGTTGGCGGTCAGCCTATCACGCCTAGAGGCGGAAAAGCCGTTGAAGTTCAAGCGCTATGGTACACCACGCTGAGAATCATGGAGCTGCTGGCGAACAAGCTCGGCGAGCCTAACGAGGCGGCGCAGCATACGGCGATGGCTGAACGTGCGAAAAAGAGTTTTGCTGAGAAGTTCTGGAATGCGGAGAAGGGCTGTTTGTTTGACGTTGTGGCTGATGGTTTCCGTGACGGTTCGCTGAGGCCTAACCAGGTTGTGGCTGTGGCTTTAGATTTTAGCATGCTCGACAATGCTTTGAATGAAAGCATTGTGGATGTGGTTCAGCGTGAGCTTCTGACACCTCGTGGCTTGAGGACGTTGGCGAGAAGCGATTCTAGATACGTGGGCGTCTATTTTGGTGCCCGGGGGAGAAGGGATCTTGCCTATCACGACGGAACGGTTTGGCCTTGGCTACTTGGACCGTTCACGACGGCTTATTTGAAGGCTAAGGGTTACATGGCGTTCAGGCGCGAATACGCGTTTAAGAATATCCTTTCTCCGCTGTTGACCCGACAGGTGGAGGCTGGATTGGGGTTCGTGAGCGAGATTTTTGACGGTGAGCCTCCGCACACGGCGAGAGGATGCGTCGCGCAGGCGTGGAGCGTGGCTGAGCCGCTAAGAGCCTACCTAGAAGACGTTGTGAACATTAGGCCTGAGCATGAAAGGGAAGTCTTGGGTCTAGTTCGCTGAAATGGTTTTTCTGAGGCTTTCTGCCGTGGCTTCGGGTGTCACGGTGTTTATGTAGATGCCTGTGCTCTTCTCGAATCCTGCCCATATGGCAAGTTTCGGATAAACTTCCAGATGCCAGTGGTAGTGTTTACCTGCGTTCTTGCCGATGGCAAGGTGGATTCCATAGTTGTAGGGCGGATCGTTGACGAGCTTCTTCAGTGCGGATAGGCATGTTTTGAGCGTTTCCGCAAGTGCCTTCGTTTCGGCCTGTGTCATGTTCAGGAGTGTGGCTTGGTGTTTCTTGGGGAGTATCCAGAATTCGAGGGGGTTGATGCTTGCGTAAGGCGCGAACGCCGCGAAATGGTTATTTTCGAGTATGAGCCGATGGCCTTTGCATTCCTTCTTGATTACGCCGCAGAATACGCATTTCCTGTTCTTCGCGTAGAATCGTTTGCTTGCTTTCAATTCTTCTTCCACTGTTTTCGGTATGAATGGTGTGGCTATGATTTGGCTGTGGGCATGCGACAGCGATGCACCTGCTTCTAGGCCGTGGTTGCGGAAGATTGAGACGTATTTAACGTAGGGCTTCTTGGAGAGTTCGCGCAGTCTGTCAATGTAGGCGTCTATGACGAGTGTTAGTTGTGGGATTCTTGCGTCTGCCGGGTGTTCGTCATGGTTTGGTGATTCTACTATGACTTCGTGATGGCCGACTGCTTGGCCTAGCTCGCTGGTTTGCATGATCTGTTTGAGGCTGATCTTTTCTTTTGGCGGGGTGAAGGCTGGGTACAGGTTGGGTATGCAGCGGACAAGCCAGTCCTTCTGTCTTGCTTCGCCTTTGTCTTGGGTTTTCCGGATTTGTCCGCCTTTCTTGAGGTAGACGAGGAGCGCAGGCGGAGTCATGTGCTCGTTGCCTGGGCACATCGGGCAACCGGCGGTTTTGGCCTTTTCTCGATCTTTCTTCATAAAATCGGTGGGTCTTCGTCCGCGTTCGGTGGCGATGACTACCCAACGGGCAAGCAGATAGTCTTTGCGAAGCTCGTTGTAGCCCATGGCGAATTCACGTTGGAGGCTAGATTAGGGGGGCATTGGCATTTAGCGTTTTCCGAAGATCGCACACACAGTGCGCGCGCGGTTCAACTCTTGATACAAACTCTCCTTTGCATGAGTATGTGGTTTGAAAAATGGGAGTTGCGGTTTGGTGTTTGTGTGGCTTCCTAGTCGTGGCAGCCGCAACTGCATGAGGATTTCTCTTGCGTTGTCTTCTTCTGCTCTTTAGACTCTTCTTTCTTTGGCTTGCCCATACGGAAATGCGCTCCAGCGTGTCTAGAGTGTGGAGTATGCTATTTCGAAACGTGAATATGAGCCCTACAAGAGGCCAGCCGTATGATCTAGTCTTTTTGGATTCTTCCTGTGCCGTAGGGGATGAATTCTCTTATTTTCTCGGCTGAAGCTTTCGAGATCTTTCCTCGGATTGCCTCTGGCGCTTTTGCGGCCAACGCGCTGAGGATTTGTTTCGGTAGCTCTTTTCCGCTCATGTCTCCAGGCCCAATCACTAAGTACTTTCCCATTTTGGCTTTGACTGCGTCGATTGGGCCTCCGACGAAGTTGATTTCGCCGTCTTTGTCAGTGAATCCGATAGCTGTTCTGAGCGGTGTGTTGCGTTGCCAGTTTCGTTTTCCGTTTACGACGAAGGCTCCGTGCGGTACGTACTCGCCTGAGGGCCCTTTCTTGGTGAGCTGTTCAGGTTTGACCCAGTAGACGTCTATGCTTCCGAAGCCTTCGCGCCAGCCTCTAGAGAAAGCAGCAGCAAACTCGGCTGCTTCACGCAGAACCTGTTTTGTGGGTTCCTTGCCTTCGGTCTTGACGGCGACGAAAGGCGCACCGATCACGTCGCTGTGGAAAACTATGTCCCATGCCTCTGTATGCTTTTTGATGAGGACTTCGTTGCTGACGGCGTCCTTGCCCGAGACCACCAGAAAACCGTCTGAGGAGAGGAACCAGCGGAACTTCTCAAACCACTCTTTGCTTTTGACTTTGCGTTTGGCAAGCTCCTCCAACGCTTCGGCTGGCCTTGCCGTTTGTGAGGCTCCAGCCTGTTTGAGCTTCGCTTCAACCTCAGCCAGCTTCTTGCGAGACTCATCAAGCGCATTTGCTGCACCAGCCATTTTTTGGCTAGCCTGTTTGCCTCGCTCGTAGTATTTGGCAGCATTCTCGAACAGGCTCTTGTGCAAAGCCAGACTGAAGGCTAAACCCTCCGCTGAAACGCCAATCGACAAGCTTCTGGCGTCGAAGGATTCGAACAGCGATGCCGATTTCAATCCAGCTTTCTTCTCTGCCAACACTTCAGAAGCAGTTGCCTTCCGGTCTTTTCCAGCCTGTTCCTCGATCAAGAATCTGTCTAGCAGTGCCTGCAACTCGATGTTACATGCATAGACAGTGTCGCCGATGCGTTTATCCTGTTTTGCGTTTGCCTCGGCCTCTGCCATGGTTTTCTCTTGGCTTTCGATGATTCGCTTGAGTCTGTCTGCTTCTCTTTCCAGCGTGCCCACTTCGGGGCCTGCCGTGGCTTTTTCGATGGTGCCGACTCTTGCGTAGAACTCGTCCAAAGCCTCATTGGAGCTCGGATAGATCTGATGCTTGAGGCTCTTGTAACGTCTGAGTTTGAGGGGCACGACGTCAACGAAATTACCTGCCTCATCCATGACAACCGCAGGCTCCAAGGTGCCACTCTTGACTAGCAAAAGTAATCCCTGCAAGGCCTCAAAGACAGCATTAACATCAGCATTGCTCAAGGCGTTGCATGGCTTGGTCTTGTCGATTCCCGCCCTCAGCAGAATCTCCTCAGAGTAGACGCCGCCAACACCCAAGAACCTTGCGGCCGCACGAACAACCTCAACATTGCCAAGCGCTCTCAAGCCTTCGCCTAGCACGTCTTTGGTGATTTTGAATGGGTTGTTGCCGCTGGCAGGCGGAAAGACGAAGGCCTCGCCTCGCAGAATGTTCCTGTCCCGCATGCGCTTGTAGCTCAAAGCCTGCAGTATCACACCCTTTTCGCTGATTAGGATAACGTTTCCGTCGCCGAAAAGCTCCAAAATAAGCTGCACTCCGCCCTCCCTAGTTTTGAATTGGAACGTGACGATTCGCTCAAACTCGTACTGCTCCACGCTCGTCAGCCAAGCGTCGCGCAGGTATTTTCTTAAGGCCATGCAGAACGCAGGCGGAGTCGAAGGCTTCTCCAAAGCGTAGGAAGTCAGATGTAGTCTTCTGCCAGCCTCCAAAACCAAGCCTAGCGGAGGAGAGTTCGCCTTGTGCAGTTTCAGAATGAAGGTACCCACATCGAGTTGGTAGATGTTGCTCACGCGGGAATCAGAGATAGCCTCTCCCAGTTCGCGGGTGACTGCGGCCACGTCGAAGCTCGTGAACTCCTTCCTAGACAACTCGGCCCACTTTCGGTAGGATATGCCTCAAAAGACTATAAATAGGCACTCCAACGCCGCGTGGAAATCTCGCGCGCGCTATAGTGACGTGGTTATAGGTATCTTTAAATCTGGATTTGGAATATAAGTTGCGGAGTTGTTGGTTGGTCATGAGGCCTTTGCAGGTGATTTACTGGTCGAGGCTGAGTCTAGGCGTGGTCGCTGCCCTGTTGTGCACAGGCTACGTGGTCGCAACCGGCGAAATCACAACCGTAAACTTCAACTACACAACCTTCATAAACAGCATGTCCATCGCGCTCGCAGTCTACCTCATCTCATACTACATCATAAAAATGAAGTTCCTAACGAAGGTCGAAAAGCCCACGAAGCTTATGACAACGGGAATAGGCGTCTACTTCTTCGCTTGGCTAGCCTTCTGGGTCCTGTTTTACACGTTACTGACACAGGTTTACGGCGTCTAGCGCGCGCTAATCCTCTTCTTCTTGGATGAAATTCTCCATAGTTGCTTGGCTTGCGTCGCTCTTTAGCATCTGCAGTTTACCTTCTTCAGCCGCCATGTTACTGGCCTTCGGAATATCCATCCTGCCCAGCACCCGCATACATTCCGCCCAAGCCGAAAAGAAGCCTCGATCGAAATCTCCATGAAGCTTGCTGTCCACGTGATCTAGAAATTCGCGCTTGTAGCCATGCAGTGCAGCCTTGTCAGTCAAATCCAGCTTCGGGAAGAAGGCGTAGGCGTCGCCGTTTGTCTTGCGAGACAGGTACATGCCATAAAGCGCTCTGAAGTAGCCTCGGTTCCATTCGGTCTTGTGCATCTTCTGCTTCAGCCTTTCAAGCTCGCGCTCAGCCTCGGTAAACTGTCTGTTCACTATCAGCTGGAAGAACCGTGTTACCAAGGCTTGAGGAACAGGCATGCTCAGCGACCACGAGGCTTGACTTTATCCTCTTCGGAGGCATCCTCTATGCCGTCCTCCGTAACTTTAAAGATTTCCTCTCCGTCAGGCAAATACGGACTTGAAACCAAACGAGCAATGCGCACAGGACCATGCGACGCCCGGCGCAAGTAGATTCTCGTGTGGCTCGTGTGTCCAACAATATGCCCTCCAATCGGGTGAATAGCATCACCGAAAAACACGTCAGGCTTCGACATAACCTGGTTCGTCACGACGGCTACTGCGTTGAAGGCTCGGGCGAGGCCGATGAGCTTGTGCATGTGCTTGTTCAGCCTCTGCTGCCTCGGAGCCAGCATCTCGCGGCCTATGTACTCGCTTCTGAAATGAGCCGTCAACGAATCAACAATAATCAACTTCACATTATTCTGCTTGATAATCTCGTCAGCGTTATTCAGAAGGAACATTTGATGATCCGACGTGTAAGCCTCAGCATATATGATGTTCTTCACAACCTCTTCAGGGTCAAGCCCTAGATGCTTAGACATAGACACGATGCGTTCAGTTCTGAAAGTGTTCTCAGTATCAACGTACAAAACAGCGCCGCCAAATCCGCCTCTTTCAGGAGGCAGCTGTACGTTCACACAAAGCTGGTGACAGACCTGGCTTTTGCCGGTACCGTACTCACCGTAAAACTCGGTTATCGTCTGCGTTTCGAGGCCACCGCCGATAAGCCTGTCCACGGCCTTGCTTCCGGAGGTCAAGCGTACAACGTTCTCGCGCATCCTGAGCAGCTCGTCTGCCCTGATGAAAGAGACGCCGATTGAGCCTCGGGCCTCTTCGATGACGGAAAAGGCCTTCTTCTCGCTTATGCCCGCGGGTTCAAGCTCGCGCGCCGTGGCCATGGCCAGCGCTTCTATGGTGCGGAAACCCATTTCCTGAAGCTTCTGCGCCGTGGCCGGGCCTATGCCGGGAAGGTCTTCGAGAAACTCGTACTTCTTCCTAACTGCCCCGACCGCCCCGGTTGCCTCCATGCTCTCCTTTCTCTCCTCTTCTTCGGTCAACAACAATTCCCCTTTCTTCGGCTGACTGAAACAGTAAAAGAAAGCTATATTTAAGACCCACGAAACGCCGCCGCCAATAGTGCGTGGAGAGATAAGTAAAAGTGACTGGTACGTCGCTTTACGCAGGCCTTCAAGACAAGACATAAGTACACGGTTTTTCCATAAACCAAACCGTCCAAAAAAGAGGGATGAGGAAACTTTGGAAACGGCGAAAGTCGTTGAGACTGTTGGTTTCAACATTCTGAAGCAGGCGGTAATCTATCTGCCTGACGACGTGAAGGCGGCGCTGAAGAAGGCGTATGCAGAAGAGACGAGCGAGACGGGCAAAACGCAGCTCAAGGCCATCTTGGACAACGTTGAGCTTGCCGAAAAGTACAAGGCGCCAGTGTGCCAAGACACGGGCACCATAATCTTCTACATCAAAGCAGGCGCCAAAGCAAAAGACCTGGACAAGGTGGAAGACGCGTTGATAAACGCGGTCAAACGAGCCACCAAAGAAGTGCCCCTGCGACCCAACGCAGTCAACCCGTTCGACCAGAAAAACAGCGGCGACAACACAGGACGCTACATACCGCACTTGAACTGGGAAATCGTTCCCGGCGACAAAATCGAGATCACAGTAATGACGAAAGGCGGAGGCAGCGAAAACGTGTGCACAGGCGGCATGATCGTGCCCGGCGAAGGCATCAAAGGACTCAAGAAATTCGTCGTGGACGCCGTAGTCAAGGCCGGCTCACAACCGTGTCCGCCGAACATTCTGGGCATTGCAGTGGGAGGTGGAGCAGACATTTCCATGAAGCTGGCGAAGAAGGCGCTACTGAGGCCTCTGAACGAACCGAACCCTGACCCCGAACTCGCAAAACTGGAAAAGGAAGTATTCGAGGCGGTGAACATGACTGGCATAGGCCCCATGGGGCTGGGCGGCAAGACGACGGTTCTGGGTGTGAAGATCGACTTCGCGTACAGGCATCCGGCGTCGTTCCCGGCGGCGGTGGCCTTCAACTGCTGGGCTGCAAGACGATCTACTGCACGAATTAGCGCAGAAGGCACCGCGGAATACCTCACGCGCAAGCTGGACTGGTAAGGTGATGCACGAATGGCAACATACAAATTTAGGACGCCAATATCGGAGGCAGACGTTCGCAAACTCAAAGTCAACGACGTACTCTACGTCAGCGGAACAATCGTGACGGCCAGAGACCAAGCACACAGGAGAGCGCTTGAATTCTTCAAGGAGGGCAAGCCTTTGCCCGTGAATCTCGAAGGCCTACCGGTCTTCCACTGCGGCCCCGTCGTCAGCAAAGATGGCGACAAATGGACAGCCGTAGCGGCAGGCCCAACTACAAGCACACGCATGGACCTGTTCGAAGACGAGTTCATCAAGAACTTCAAAGTGCGCGTGGTCATCGGCAAGGGCGGAATGGGCAAGCGCACTACTGACGCCATGGCCAAGTACGGAGCGGTCTATGGCGCGTTCACAGGTGGCGCTGCGATTCTGGCGGCAAGGGCCATAAAGGGCGTGAAGGGCGTCGAGTGGCTGGATTTGGGCACGCCTGAGGCCATGTGGATTTTTGAGGTTGAAGAGTTCGGGCCGCTGGCTGTGGCCATCGACTCGCACGGCAACAACATCTTCATGGACGTCGCGAAGAACGTGGAAGCCAACAAGCAGAAGATCTATCAGAAACTTGGTATTTCGCCATAGTTTCTCCCACCATTTTTCTGCTCAGCTTTCTCATTTCATGTTCTCGATAGCTAGTCCAGATACGGTTTAGTGTGTCGGAAGATTTAATATGATATCTGCCTAACAGAATAGGCAGTGAAAAGGACATGTTCAAAAACTACAGAGACAAAATCGCCCTTTCCGGAATAACCGTTCTAATGATAGGCATAACGCTGCTCATATTCACATTCATCAGCGCTTACGGATTTCTGACAGCAGGCCTCGCGATAATTGCTTCAGAAGACTTGGTCCGAACATTCGGCGAAGCCTTGGCTCCACTGATTTCAACGTGCATCCGCATAATGTACCTGGGAGTCATGGGCTGGATAGGCTCGCTCGTAACCATACGAGGCGTAACCATTATCGCGCACGCACCAGCCACACTGAACGGTGTTGCGCCACCACAACCAGTAGTCGAGCCTAGACCGCAGCCACAGCCGCTGCCTCAACCTCAGAAACCGAAAACCGAAAAAATGACTGAGAAACCGAAGGCAGAGAAGCCTAAAGAGGAAAAGCCGAAGGAGGAAGTCAAGCCTACTGAGCCGCAGTTCGTAGTAATTCCTCCAGAAACGGTCTCGCAGACAACACCGCCCCAGCAGCCACAGCAGAAAGAGCAACAGCAAACCAGCCCTCCACCATCTTCTCCTCAGTAGAAGCGACCAGAAACCGACGGAAGAGGATTAGGCCATGAGAATACCTATTCGAATGATAGGCATAGCCACGACATTCTTCTGGATCTTCCTAATCGCCTTTTCCGTTTCAGCAGCCTACTCCGCAAAAGACATCCAGTTCAATTTCGGCGATCCACAAACAGGCATGAACGCCGACAATCAACTGTTTTTCTCTTTACCAATAACCATAATCAACAGGGGCTTCTACAACATAGGCAATTTCAACGTGACGTCAAGGATTGCGGACAGAGACGGCCTCGAGATCACACGCGGCTCTACATTCATTCCGGTGATAAGGAGGGATGAAGAGGTCAGAGCCTTTCACAATCTCACTTTTGATGTTGACGACTTGCTGCAGAGGGAAGAGAATTACGTTTTCAACGATGGCGAGATCAGGATTCACGAGGCAGTGGGCCTGAGACTCGCTGAGATAATTCCAGTTCAGGCAGAAGCGAACTTCACCGTGGCGTGGGGCGCACCTCTTTACAACTTCGCAATAGGCGAACCACAGTACTCAGCCCATAACACGACACATTTCAGAGCCACCGTTCCAATCAGCTTCGAGAATCACGCCTTCTTCGACCTGACAGGCAGCATCCAGCTGCAAATGCACAACAACATGAACAGACACACAGGCTACGGCGAGACTGCCTTCGTGGCAACACAGCATGCGCGTTACGATGGCGCTGTCGAGTTTTACGTTCTGATGAGTGGTGTTACGTCCAGCGGTCGTTTTGAGGCTTACTTTTTCTCTCCGTTGTTCAGCTATGGGCCTTGGGTGATTCCTTATGGATGACAAGAGAGCCGGCTGGAAGAAACATGCTAAAGGACTTCTATGGAAGGCGATTAAAGCCACGATAAAAGGCATCATCGCATACGTGATATACTTCGTTGCATGGTCGTTCCTTTCTCCGCTCTCGCAGTTAATCCCCAGCCTTCAGCAGATGATCGAAACCTTCGTCGCTATTTACATGGTGCTCATGGTCCTCGGTGAACTCACCTCGGGCACGATCTATCAACATTTCTTCAACGCCGCCAAAGCCCTGTTTGTTATCGCTTACATGCTCATGTCCCTCAAAGGTGGAATATTCGGCCTCAGCGTCGAAAACGTGAACCTAACGATAGACCTGAGACTATTCGTTGTCGCAACCATGCTCCTCGGCCTGCTCGGATTCGCAAGAACCATACTCCAAGCCATAGACTACATGAACCAAAAGGCAGAACCTAAACTCCTCAAGCTCAACTGACCTCAACTCTCACATTCTCGGCTTTTCCGCGCGCGCCAAGCTGTGCCTTCCCACGAACATCTCGGGAAAGGTCGATTCTGAAGCCTGCAAACCGTCATTTAGGACGGCTCACCGTGCTCCTCTTGTCGTCGCGATTAGGTTTAGTCGGCCTTGTCCCGCGATTAGACGGGTTCAACCTGCCCCCTCCCGCACGCGCCCTCTGGCTCTTTCATGGGTGCTTGTCTGGCATAAGAGCGTAGATCGCGCGGGTCTAGCGCGCGCTCTTGGTGACTTGAAGATGTGGCCGCACAAAAAGAGCTCAGAATGCCGGTTCTACAGTTTCCTGCTCATCACGTAGGCGTCTTCGCCATCGGCGTAGTATCCTTTTATGGTGCGGGTAATTTCAAATCCAAGTTTCTTGTACATGCTGATGGCTGACTCGTTGGTTATTCTTACTTCCAGGTAGCATTGTTTGGCGTTGTAGACAGCCTGCATTTTTCCCATGGATTCTTTGACTACGGCTCCGCCTATACCCTTGCGACGGTGCTCAGGCAGGACGGCTATCGACACAACGTGGCCTTTCTTGACTAGGCCGCCTAGGCCGAAGCTCGAAAGGCCTACCTCGATTCGGCACATGAGATAACCCACGATCTCGCCTTGATTCTCAGCCACGATGAACGTCTCCGGAAAACGCTTGGCCAGGTCCACGAAGAAATAGTCAGTGTAGTTCTCAGGCAGGCAGACGCGGTTGATCTTCGTGACGCTTCCCAAGTCGTCAACAGCGAATTTCCGCACTCTGAACTCGTCCGTCAAGCTCTGTCCTCGCGCTCTCCGCCAATGAGTGATTCCAGTGTGCTTAATCACTTTTCCTATTTAACTGCTTGCGACGGGAACCTGCGCTTCCACAACCTTGACCTCAGGCAAAGTGAAGTTGCCATAAGGCATCACCCAGACCCGAGCATTCCTGCCCGCGATGTCAAACGCCTGGTTCAAAGCGTCGTTGACTGCTCTTGCGGTTTTCACCTTGAAAACGTTCGCAGCGTAATGGTCAGGCATTGAGGACACAAGGATCAGCTGATGATTCTGCAGGACCTTCAGCAAATAATACGCCTTGTGCCCGCCCGACATGAAGCTACGCTTGATCTCGCGTTCAACAGCCTTTAAGTCGCCGAACTTAACCATCCAATCGTAGAAGACTTGGTTTCCGTGGCCCTCAGAGCATTCTGCAGCCAGCAACACCACGCCGCCTCGCTTGACCACTTCGAGAGCATTGTCAACAGCCTTGTAGGCCTGGTACAGGTTGACGTCCGCAGGATAGCCGCCTGGACTGACGACTACGATGTCTGCCTTGCGATCCACTGTTGCGCGGTACATCTTGTCAACAAGCTTGACGCCTTCCATGAAGGCTTGCTCCACGTCGCCCGCAAAGGCCTTGACGATCTCGCCCTTGCTGTTGGTCACCACGTTCAGGATGAAATCAACGCGTGCAAGTCTGGCCGCTTCAGCCATATCCTCATGAACCGGGTTCCCCTCCAGAAGCCCCGTCCTCGCGTTAGCGTCCAAGAGCATCGCATGATTATGCTTGATTGTCTCCTCGCCAGCAACCGCAGGCACCACACTTTTTCGGCCGCCGCCATAACCCGCGTAATAGTGAAAGACAATGTCACCCAGCAGAATTCGAACATCGGCCTCGGCGAAAACGCGGTTCAAATGGACCTTCGTGCCGTGCTTTTGAGTTTGGCCAACGTAAGCCAAATCCTGGGCCTTGCAATCATGGCTCACGGACTTGACACGGTTGAAAACAGTTTCACCTAGAATTCTCACGGCCTCCTCAGGCTTGACAGCCCCGTGCGATCCGCAACCGAAAATCACCGTCACATTCTCATCTCTTACGCCTGCGGCGTTCAGCTCCTCAAGCGTAGGCACAATCATCAGCTCAGTGGGCGAATGCCTCGTTGCGTCGTCCACGACGATCGCCACCCTGCTCTCAGGCCTCACGATCTCGCGAAGCATTCTAGCGCCAACTGGCTCATTGAGCGCTCGCCGGATCTCGGCTGCAGCATCAGGCACGCCGGGTTTCTCTTTGGGTCCAATTGAGCCAAGGTAGTTCCTGGCAGGTATCCTAACGCAGACCTCACTCCGTCCGTAAGGCAACCACGCGTCAACCATACACTCTTCTCCATGTGATCAAGAGGCCAAAGCACTCTTTGGCTGATCTTCGCGCCTTGAATCTATAGAATCATGGTATTAACCGTTTACATTGAAATCTTGAGCTTGCTCTCGATCTAGTGGTTCAGCACAAGAGCAATGCGGTAACCATGTGGTTGAAAAAGATCTGACTCTGGATGATCAAATCATATAGAAAAGAGAGAGGTTGCAAAGAGCATTCCCACTGCTCGAACTGTTTGATTTCTGGTGGTCCTACGGACGCGCCACAGTCTCTCTCTCGAGCTATGTTGTGAAGTATCGTTCCGCTGTTGCTCCATCCAAGGGATATCGCGGTTCCTGGAAGGCTCGGTGGATGGGTGTGAGCCTGGTAGCGAGCATTACAGTGAGGCCTAGCGCGCCTGTTGCTGATCGCCCAGCTGCCCATCACTGCGGCTTCGGCGTACCCGTATGCTCGCTGATCACGTCGCTTGTGTCGTTGCTTGGATAGGTTACTGCTTATGCAGACCTATGATAGTGATTGCTGCAATCAGAGCCATTATCCCTAAGAGATTCGCTGTTTTTCTCATTCTATAACCATTTATGGCGAATCCCAGCGCGCGCGAGGCTGATCAAAACCTGTGGTTTGTTGAAACGCGTCGAATGCTCTTTGAGTGTTTTCCAGCGCAAGTTCTTTAACACTGGAGCGCAGTAAATAGCTCTCTTGAGGAATCGGCTATGTCGATCGAGGAGAAGCCTGGGAGGAAAGAAGTTCTGTTCGCATGGTTCAATCATTACGCAGGCGTAACGATCAAGACCCCCTCGAAAACACTGGTCATAGACCCAGTGGACGTCAAAGCGAAGAGCTTCCAAAGCGTGGACGCTGTATTGGTCACGCATGAGCATTACGATCATCTGGATCAAGCTTTGGTTTCTGATATCCAGAAGGCAACCAAGTGTACTGTTATCGCTGATTCCACCTCCGCGAGGAGGCTGCGAAACGTGATTCCCAAAGAGAAGCTGACCGATGTTCAAGTAGGCTCAGAAGTGAAGCTTGACAAAGTCACGATCAAGGCCGAAAAGAGCAACCATCCGCCTGCAGCGACGCCTGTATCCTTCATAATCACGAGTGAGGACGGTGTGAAAGTGTTCCACACGTCAGACAGCCTACCTTATCCTGAGATGGCGACAGTACATGAGAAAGAGAGACTTGACGTGGTTTTCTGCACCATCGGAATTGCGCCGGGCGCTTCACCTGAGAAGGGTGTAGAGATTGCCTTCCTGACAAAACCCAAAGTGGCTGTCCCATATCACACTGGCTCGACTTCGGATCAGAAGAGGTTTGCTGACTTGGTGAAGAAGGAACTGTCTGGAACAGCTTGCCTTATACCTGAGGTCGGAAAGATATATCAGGTCTCCAAGAAGGGTTGAAGCCTTGCCACAAAAAGCCATAGAACTCGAAACCTGCAAGATACTGAACAAAATCGGCGCCCTCCAATTCGGGGCCTTCAAGCTTACGAGTGGGAAGATAAGTCCCTATTACATAGATTTGCGCATCGTGCCAAGCTTCCCTGACGCCTTCCAAAGAATCGCTGACTTCTACGTGGACTTCATAAAAGAAGAGATAGGGGTCAAAGGCTTTGAGAGGACCGCTGGGATTCCGGTTGCGGGTCTACCTTTCACTTCACTGATTGCTTGCAGTTTGAGGAAACCATTTCTCTACATCCGCAAGGGCGTGCGTCTGCACGGAAGGCAACGAAGAATAGAGGGGATTCTTGCTCCGGGAGACCGAGTACTGCTTGTTGACGATTTGATCACAACTGGCCTGTCATTGCGGAAAGCCGCCAAGGCCATAACCGCCGAAGGCGGAATAGTGACCGATGCAGTGGTCCTCTTGGACAGACAGGAAGGCGGGAAGGCAAACTTGGCCAAAGACGGAATAAGACTACACGCGCTTCTTGACATCACGGAAATAGCCAACAACCTGTGCGAAACAGGGGTTATTGACGGGGACCAGCTTAAGACCATTCTGAAGCAAGTTAAGAAAGGATAAGAGAATTCTTGGTTCAGTCTACTCGTAGAAAATGAGCTCTTTCTCCTCCAATATCCCGTGAAGTTTGTGCACCGCGTCGTAGACGTCTTGTTCCTTCTTTGCGCCAGTGCAGACAAGTTTCCCACTGGCAAACACCAGTATGACGACCTTGGGTTCGTCCATTCTGTAGATTAGACCTGGAAACTGCTCAGGCTCGTACATTGTTTTCCCAAGCGTGCATGTTGCCTTCTCCAAGTCTATCATTCCGCCCAAGTTTACTGAAGCAACCATGTTCTGAATCTTAAGCTCAGGCTTGCTGATTATGATGATTCCGCCTTGCTTGAGCTCCTTGACAACCTTCATGACTGCCCTGCGTGCTTCTTTCTCAGATTTTGCGCCGGTGCAAACCATCTTGCCAGAGTTGAAGATCAACGTGGCAGTCTTCGGTCTC
>CAYHAK010000021.1:0-24839 GCA_964354625.1 uncultured Candidatus Bathyarchaeia archaeon | reverse complement strand
GTCGTAACAAGGTGGCCGTAGGGGAACCTGCGGCCGGATCACCTCCTAAGTAAAGATTGGCCTTGAAGCCAACTGGAGGAGAACGGGAGCAACCAAAACAGACGCCAAAGCCCAAACAATACCAGCAAGCAGAACGATTTCTTTGAAGGCATCCCTGTGAAGGTAGCGTCGAGTGTGGCATGTTCGCTCGTATTTGATCCTGCTGCACATGGGTTCGCCTGTTGCTGAGATTCGTCAGCGTCCTCGGAAATCTATCGTGGCGTTTTTTACTCAATAGATGATGCCCGTTCCAGTTTTTTTGCCGGGGGGGCTGTCGGGCCTTTTTACCTTTGGTAGACAGCCCTGCTTCTGGACGCCATCCCCCACCTTTTTCCATCATTCTATTGCGCTGAAGAACAGCCGATACGAGACCTGCTCCTAGGTTTTTCGTTTGGCTGCTTGCCGTCGTTCATGTTCCTTGGAACGTGTTCGTGGGGTTGCGGTTTTCCGTATTTCATATTAGTGGCCGTTGGCCTTCTTTCTGGCTGGTGTTTCATCGTTGGCGGACGGTCGCGGTAGTGTGGTTGAGCGTTTTCGCGGGCGCTTGGAGAGTGCTGTTGGGTATGGCGACTTGTGGGAGCTTGTGAAGGACTGTGTGTGGTTTGCGTTGCACAAGCGTCGAAGCGGCATCATGCTTTTCTTGGATGACTTGCCCATCCAGCTCGGGGCCTATCACCCTATTGGCACTAACAATATCGTGCTGAACAGACTCCTCGTTCAGATTGTTGAGGCAACCACTGGGGCGAAGCGTGTAGTCAACGCTTTGATCTACAACCTGCTTGTTCACGAGTACTTGCACGCGCTAGGGGGGTATTCCGAGTCTGCAGTCAGGCAAGTGGTTGTCGAGGTGGCGGAGAAATGCTTCGGCGAAGACCACACGGTTACAGCTATTGCCAAAAAGACTCCGTGGGCGATGCTGAAGGGCATTCCGCTTGGAGCCTTGAACCCTCCGAAGCGAGTAATGGAAATCGTCAAGGGATTCGAGAAAACAGACGGCTACATCGTATAGAGTGTTCAAGCGCATTTCTTGGTTTGTGGCCTACGGTTTTCAGGGCTCTCCCAAAGGCTTTGGTTCTGCAAAAGACCAGTTGAGGCTCGGCTTGGGATGAAAGCGGTGGGCCCCAGAGGTTCGACGCCCAGACTCCGCTGAGCTTCCCAAGCCCTACGCTATTATCCGCACCCCCTTGAGCGCTGAACGTCCAGACTTAGGTTGCTCCCTCCCGGGCCTGGCCGGATTCGCCTGTCGAACGCCCTAGACAGCTCCCCTACGGAAGCCGCAGGATGACCGCCAGCCCCAAGAGACGGATAGTCATCGTTTCGGAAATGAAAGCGTCAACGGCCTTGAACGCCTCATCCTCCGCCTTCAGCCCGTCCTATAGAGGGTTTACGGTACAGGGGACCCCTACCCCCCCGCCTAAGACCCACCGCAAAAGAAGCTCTAACCACAGAACAGTATAAAACTTTGCCCATGGCAAGAGCCTAGAAGGACACTTTCCACGACACGTGGTTCTTCAGTCTGCTTACATAGTTCAGTATGTCTCTGTACACAATTGCTCCTTACAGCTTGATCGTGAAAGATACGCGCGCTGCCCAATTTGGGGAAAAGCACAAACCCAAAGCCATCAACCCTTGACTCTTTCGAGAGCCGCCGCATCATCCTCAGCACGAACTCAAGCTCGTAGAACTGACGGCCTTCAAGCCTTGGCAGACACCAGTCGATATCAAAACCTTGCTCGCGCGCGCTCTGAAAGACCAAACGACTTAGCCCTTTTCATCAAGAAAGCAGATCAACCTTATTTGAGTAAACGCACTATGGGTAATTAGAAAAAAAGCGGCCAGAGGGACTTGAGCTGAAGAGAATAGGCATAGTCACAAGCGGTGGAGACGCGCCGGGCATGAACGCCGCTATCCGTGCGGTCACGCGTCTTGCTTCTTCGAGGGGTTTTGAGATTGTGGGTTTTGAGAGAGGCTGGGAGGGCTTGCTGACCGGCACGTCAAGGCCTCTAACGCCCCGTTCGGTGGGAGGCATAATCCAGCAGGGCGGCACGGTACTCCTGACTTCGCGCTGTGACGAGTTCAAGAAGAAGGAGGGAAGAAGGAAGGCGGCCGAAACGCTTGGCAAGAACAAGATTAACGGCCTCGCGGTCATCGGAGGCAACGGCTCCTTCCAAGGAGCCTACGAACTGAGCAAACACACAAACACGCAGCTCGTAGGCATACCCGCAACCATAGACAACGACGTCTATGGTACAGACGAGACCATAGGCTTCGACACGGCCGCGAACACGGCAGTCAACGCAATCGACAAGATACGGGACACGGCCATTTCTCACGAACGCATATTCATCGTTGAAGTAATGGGGCGAACCAGAGGATTTCTGGCCTCAACCGTAGGTTTGACCGTGGGCGCGGAAGTAATCCTCGTCCCCGAAGTCAGGTACGACAAAGAAGCCGTCCTCAGGATTCTGCGAGAGAACAGCGCAAAAGGCAAAAGGTCAGGCATAATCGTGGCCGCAGAAGGCGTCGGCGACACGCGCAGGCTTGCGGCAGAACTTGAAGAAGCCACAGGCTCAGATGTCCGCCTCAGCATAATAGGCTACTCGCAAAGAGGCGGTAGCCCAACAGCAAGAAGCAGATTTCTCGCAAACCTGTTTGCAGACGAAGCCGTTGAACTATTGGCAAGAGAGAAAGGAAACAGAGCCGTCGGGCTCCAGAAAGGCAAAATCACAAACTTGAGCCTCGAAGAGTCATGCCGAACAAAGAAACCTCTGGACCTAAGCCTCATCGAACTGGCAAGAGCCTTAGCGACCTAAGCACTCGCGTGCGCTTCGACTGGCCCATACAATCACCAGACCGCAAGGGAAAAGCCAAATCCCCCACCCCAGCACCCGGCCATAATATGGCCACAGAGCAGCCAGGTCAGCGACCCCAACCGCGCGCGCCGTTAGGCTCCGGCCTCAACTCGTCATCACACGTGCGCAATCAATGTTCGGTTTCTATCCGAAGAATACGCTGGCTATCTTGTACAGCTCCATATCGACAGTCTTGCGCTTGCCTATGACGTCTTTCAGCGGAACCGGGGCGAGTTTGTCTCCTCTGATGGCGACCATGTATCCGAATTTCTTCTGGTGGACGAGGTCGATGGCTGCTATCCCGTATCTTGTGGCCAGTATCCTGTCGAAAGCCGTCGGTGAGCCTCCTCGCTGAAGATGCCCCAGAACAACGACGCGAGTTTCAATATGTAGGCACTTCTCAATCTCTTTTCCAAGATAGTAGCCGATGCCGCCTAGGCGTATGTGGCCGAACTCGTCTACGCTTTCGCTGTATACCACTTCTTTCCCGCCTTTGGGCTTGGCGCCTTCCGCGATGACGATTATGCTGAAGTTCCTGCCCCTTGTCTGCCTGCGTTTGATGTATTTGCAAATCTCCTTTATGTCAAACGGCTTCTCAGGAATCAGTATAGCGTCAGCGCCTCCTGCTAGCCCAGCCATCAGCGCAATCCAGCCCGTGTACCTACCCATGACTTCGAGAATCATGACCCTGTGATGTGTTTCCGCCGTAGTGTGCAGCCTGTCCAGCGCCTCAGTGGCGATCGCAACCGCCGTGTTGAAGCCAAACGTGTAATCAGTGCCCACCAAGTCATTGTCAATCGTCTTCGGCACGCCCACGCACTTGAGTCCAAGCTCTCCCATTTGGTGGGCCACGCTCAACGTGTCGTCGCCGCCGATGGCGATGACGGCTCCTATGCCTGCTTTCTTGGCGTTCTGCAGCACTTTTCCAGGTTCCTTTTCATGCTTGAAGGGATTCGTTCTTGAAGTGCCCAGAATTGAGCCTCCGCGCGGAAGAATGCCTGACGCGGCCTTTAAGTCCAAGGGCACGAAATCGTTGTCAAGAAGCCCATGCCACCCGTCCTTTATACCCACTATCTCGTAATGGTAATTCTGGATGCCCTTGCGGACGATGGCCCTGATCACCGCGTTGATTCCAGGCGCATCACCGCCTCCGCTTAATACGCCAACTTTCACGAAAGCCGGCCTCACGCTAAGCTTTTCCGGAACTGCCAAAAAGGCGCATTTTACCCTTGGCAACCTCTTTCATGGCGTCTTTTGCTGGCCCCAGTATCTTTCTAGGGTCAAACTCCTTCGGTGAATCTGTCAGAACCTCGCGCACCGCGGCCGTGAAGGCAAGCCGCAGGTCGGTGTCAATGTTTATCTTTGCGATGCCCAACGAGATGGCTTTCTTGATGTGATCCTCGGGGATGCCTTTTGCGCCTTCGAGTTTCGCTCCGTACTTGGTAGCCTTCTCTATGATCCAGACTGGCACGCTTGAGGCTCCATGCAACACCAAAGGCAAATCCACTTTGCTACGTATATCCTTCAGCCTGTCAAAGTCAAGCTTGGCTTCCGTCTTGAACTTGTAGGCTCCGTGCGACGTGCCCACCGCAACCGCAAGAGCGTCCACGCCTGTTCGATCCACGAACTCCTTAGCCACGCTGGGGTCTGTCAATATGGCTTCCTTCTCTTCAACCGTCTTTTCTTCCACGCCTGCAAGCCTGCCGAGCTCAGCCTCAACCGAGACGCCCTTCGGATGCGCCAAGTCCACCACTCTCTTCGTCAAGGCAACATTATCCTCGAAGCTCAAGTGCGAACCGTCAATCATGACCGAGGTGAACCCGGCGCCAACGCACTTCGAGGCCGTTTCGAAGTCTTCACCGTGATCCAAGTGCAGGCTCATCGGCACTGGGCTGCTTTCGGCGGCGGTTCGAACGATCTTCGACAGAAAAGGCAAACCGGCGTATTTGATTGCAGACGGCGTGACGGCCACGATTGCAGGCGAACGCTCATCCGCCGCGGCTTCCGCAACCGCCAAAACCGCCTCAAGATCATTCACATTGAACGCACCCACAGCATAAACGCTGCGCGTTGCGGGCACGAGCAAATCCTGATTCGAAACAAGCATACACCATCACACAGGACTGCTATTTAGCTTCAATCACTATAAATGATTTGCATTTCACTAAAGACTGTTCGAAAAGGGCATTTGACTTCGGGACGCGCGCACTGAGCATAAAAGGTTTTTTTGTGTTAAACGAATACGAAAGACAAGGAAACTCGTCACCTTCAGAGCGAGCGATTGCCATTGCTTACCTGCGCGCGCTAAGGTGCGTTCCCCCTAGAATGTACGTGAATTGCAGAAAAGCTATAGGATCAGATGGGCGTGAGTAGCAGTATGCTCAAGGGTGGATTTCGGGGAAAAACCCGGCTTGAGGCATATCTTAAGGAATTCGAGGGCATCTCTGAACCTGACGACTTCGAAGCCTTCTTGCTTGAAATCTTCAAGCACTGTCGAGACTACCTAAAAAAGAGGACTAACATCGTTCCGTTTTCGAGAGTCATTCTGGATCTCATATACAGTGAGAAGGAATTCTCTCAACTGCAGAAGGATTATGAAGAAAGATATGGAGAGAAACCGTCCGACATGGCTTTTATCGACTGCCTCAACAGATCCGTCCTAGGCCACGACATTATCTACATAAACGTTCAGTCCCATTTCGGAAACAAGCCTGAGGTTTCGTCAATAGTTGATCTCTGCGTCAGCTACTTCGAGGAACTCATTCATTCGAGCGACCCTTCTAAGCCAGAGACGAAAATCGTCGAGCTTGTCTTTTGCGCAGTTGAAGGTTTTCTTGGCATAGAGTTATCAGAGGAAACCAAGCTGAAAGCAGTAGAGAGGGCGACATTGGTTGATGAGGATTGGGATCGTCCTCCTTCTGCAGGAAAGACCTAATTCGTGGGTTCCGTGCGTCCGCATCCGCGCGCTATGTTCTGGTGTGTGTGCAAGTGTATATGTGTTGTTCTAGTAAATCGTAAGATTTAATGCATCGTGTCTCAAAGCTTCCCGGGATGAAATTGCGGAATCCGCTTCCAGCAGACTATATACGCACTCTGAGGGTCCTTCTTTTGTTAGGAACAGTCATTGTAGGTCCCTTTACACTGATCTTGATAGCTGGAGCATCCACCCAGGCGGTTGCCGAGAACAGCCGAACAGCCAGTTCTCAACGAATCGCGACAAGTCGTGGAAGTCAACGTGGCCTGGGCAAGACGGGTCTACTTGTTACGAAACGCCAGCCCAACGAACTGGAAATTGAACGCTTGAAACAGAAAACTGGTGTGGCTGAAGAGCAGAAATGCCCTAACGTGAGAATTGGCGCGCACGGAACCGGCCTGCGCTCGCCGACGATATCGGAATGGACAGAGATATCAAGCAAGCTGCTGTTGGTTGAAAACGTTGCGTTGGCAGGCAGCCCTCCAGCTACTGTGGATCACTCGAAAGATCCTTGGTTCCCGCCGATTGGAAACCAAGACGGAGAGGGGTCGTGCGTCGCTTGGGCTGTCGGATACTACGTCAAAACCTTTCAAGAGGCACGAGAACATGGCTGGAACGTGTCCTCAGCAACATGGGAAGGAGGATACCATGGATATCCCAGCGTTTCTTATCAAGACAGGATCTTCAGCCCGGATTTCATCTACCATCTAATCAACTCTGGGCAAGATCAAGGCTCTAGCTACTTTGACGCAATCAACCTGGTCTGCGCTATTGGCGCCGCCACATGGGGCAGAATGCCTTACACACCAAGTGAGTACACAAGCTGGCCTTCAGAAGACGCTTGGCACGAAGCTTCTCTCTACAGAGGCAACAGCAGTGGATATGAAGCGATGATACTGTCCACAGATTCAGACATAACAAACCTCAAGAACTGGATTGCACTAGGCAACCTTGCCATCGTATCCGTCGACGCTAACCAATATTCGAAACTCACAAGCGACGACGTCTGGACGCTAGACAACTATGTGACTCCATCAGAGAATCATGCGAACACAATAGTGGGGTATGACGATAGCTTTGCGTACACAGAAGAAGGAATGCCTCGGAATGGAGCGTTCAAGATCGCGAATTCCTGGGGTGTCGGCGGATGGGAAAAAGCCGTTGACGGCTTCTACTGGATTTCGTATGAGGCAATGAAACAAAGAGTCGGGTTCTGCATGTTCTATGAAGACAAGGTAGGTTACCAACCTGAAATACTCGCCTCTTTCAGAATTGAGCACCCGAAGAGAGCAGAATGCGACATCACAATTGGCGTCGGAGACGAAGCCTCGCCCATTCAGACAAAGCACTTCAACGGCTACATAGACGGAGGCGACCTGCCGTTTCCCTTAGGCAACATAGTCATAGATATCACAGAGTTCAAGAACCAACTCCAGACCCTATGGGACGAACAATTCTTCCTCAGAGTCTATGACGGCGGCAGCTCGACTAACGGAACAATAACAGATTTTTCAACCAACTACCTGCATTCTCAGGATGTGCCCGTTTCAACTGTCAACCACAACGCTGTCTACGTGAAGCTCCTATTCTCACCGACAAGCGTCGTGAGAGTTATCCCACAGTCTCTCCTTTTGCCTGATGGGCAAGTGACTGGGCAGAAATTGACTGTTGCGGTTGTTGTCGAAGATGTTTCAAGTCTTTTCTCATTCGACTTAGGGTTCAGCTGGGACCAAAACTATCTGCAATATGAGAATCATACGGTGACAGTTCCATTTCAAGACTACGTTGATCCCATTGCTCCTTCGCCGTATGGAGGAACAATGAATCAAGGATCTGCCATCAGCCTGAACGAAATCAACCAGACCGCTGGCTCGCTGAAAATCACATGTGAGTCAGGGGAGTCTGCCGAAGAGTTTACAGGCAACGGTACCATGTTCGTAATCACTCTAGGTATCAAGCATCAATTAAACTCTACCGTCCAAGTGCCTCTCATCGTCACGAGCTCAATTCTCTGTGATGAGTACGGTCTGTCGCTTCTACACCGCGTCAAAGAGGGATCAGTGATAATACCTCCTTTTCTGGACACGACACCGCCAACCGTCCTCATCATTTCGCCCCAGCCGAGAAGCTATGACACGGACACAGTTCCACTGACTTTTTTGGTTAGCGAACCCTGTCCTTGGATTGGCTATAGTTTGGATGACACCGCGAACGTAACGATAGCCACGAACGCGACCATTAACGTATTGAAAGAAGGATCTCACGGAGTTGTAGTCTACGCTACAGACACTTCAGGAAACACCGGTGAATCTGAAATCATGAGCTTCTCGATCAGCATTGACCATTTCTCCATCGAGGTCCTGTCACCCGAGAACAGTACATACCCACACAATTCCGTGGAATTGGAATTGGCCACCAGCAGACAAGCCTCTTGGATTGCATACAGTCTGGATGGCGGCCTCAACGTGACAATATCTCAGAATTGCACCTTGCACGATCTTGCTGACGAACACCACAACATAGTATTCTACGCCACCGATACCGCAGGCAACACTGCATCGTCCGATAACACCAGATTCACCGTAGACACCCGCCCACCCAATCTGACAGACATGTCACAATATCCGGGCATCCGAGAGATCGAGCCCGAAATCGGAGTGTCGGTAAGTGTCACAGCTACCGACGCCGTGAGCGGAGTGAGAAGAGTCACTCTGAACTACACTGCTGGAAACGGAAAGTGGGCCACGATCAACATGACACCGCTACAAGACAATGTGTGGAGAGCCAGTATTCCTGCCTTCGGATCCAGTGCAAGGGTAGAGTACTTGATCGTTGCAGAGGACAACGTAGGTAATAGAATAACGTCCGCTCACACGATCTACGAGTACCCGAACCAGACAGCCGGGTTTCCGATGGCAACGATAATTGGAATTATCTTGATGCTTCTTGCGTCCGGCGTAGTTTTAGTCCTTCTTACCTTATCAAGGTATAATGAAGCCAGTGTGTAAAGCGCAAAGAACCGCGCACGAGGAAGACGTGGGCTATTCCACAACTTGATGTTAAAAGAACGTTTGAGGTCCAACGTGTGCGCAAAGACTCTCGCTAGCGCATACTGAGTAGAGTATGAAGAATATTGCTTTTCGAGAAAAGAACGCTTATTAGTCAATCTCTCTTACACAGAAATCGTAAGGTGGCACTGAGATGGTGGGCATTTCCAGAAGAACGCGCGAGTTAGGCACTGAAAACGCATTTACAGTTCTGGCCGAAGTCAACAAAAGACTGAGAGAAGGGGCGGACATAAAGAATTTCTGTATAGGCCAACCAGATTTTGACACTCCAGAAAATATAAAGCAAGCAGCAATCAAGGCAATAAAGGATGGCAAGACTGGGTATACCCCTTCTGCAGGCATTTTTGAATTGCAGGAGGCCGTCGCAGCTAGGTTCAGCAGAACGAGAAGAGTTGAAGTCAAACCCGAACACGTCGCAGTTGCCTGCGGTGGAAAACCTTTCATATACTGGAGCATCCTGTGCACAACCGACTATGGCGCAGGGGATGAGATCATTTACCCGAACCCTGGCTTCCCAATCTATCAAAGCCAGATTACTGCTCAAGGAGCCAAGCCAGTCCCGCTTCCACTAGTTGAAGAGAAAGAATTCGCATTTGACATAGAAGATCTTAAGAAGAGAATAACCAACAAGACAAAAATGCTCATTATCAACTCCCCGCAGAACCCGACTGGCGGTGTTCTTAAATCTGAGGAGTTGAGGGCAATAGCAGATCTTGCAGTTGACCATGATTTCTGGGTGTACTCTGATGAAGTATACTCGACACTGGCTTATGATGCGCCTTTCCAGTCAATAGCTTCCATAGATGGATTGCTTGACAGAACGATTATGGTAGACTGCGCTTCGAAAGCGTATGCGATGACTGGTTGGCGTCTGGGCTATGCTGCAAACAAGACGTTGGCTCCGCATTTCGCGAGATGGATGACGAATACGGATAGCTGTGCTAACCAGCCGACTCAGTGGGCTGTCGTAGCAGCGCTAAACGGTCCGCAGGATGAAACAGAAAAAATGGCAAAGAGCTTCAAAGAAAGAAGGGATCTGATCGTCGGGTTACTGAATGATGTTGAAGGAATTAGATGTCTGACTCCTGGTGGGGCATTCTATGTCTGGCCGAATGTAACAAAAGCGTGCAGAAAAGTCGGAGCGAAATCAGCTGAGGAATTCAGAAAAATGCTGTTAGACAAGGGAGTTGCGTGCCTGGCAGACACCCATTTCGGAGGAAAGAATCCGGGTCAAACGGACGAATATGTGCGGTTCAGTTATGCTACGGCAAAAGACGCAATCATAGAAGGAATGAGAAGAGTCAAAGAATTCGTCGAAGGGTAGCGAGCGCCAACTATCTAGGCATTAAGCATTGTCAAGAATCTTCCAGAGCAAGAACCAAAAGAGTGCAAACCATCTGCGTTTTGCCCAAGAAGACATCAAAAGCGTGCGCTCAGTGAAGGACGTGAGTCAATATGATCAGGACTAGCGAAAAAGAGATAGACGCGTATCTAAAAAAATGGCAAAATGTCCTAAGGCTGAGGGATTGGGACATAGCGATAAGGATTGTCAAGACTAGATGGAGAAAGTCCGGAGACATAAAAATCGATTTGGACGACAAGAAAGCCGTCCTCCTTATCAATCAGACCCCAAAATGTGAGAAGCCAGAAGAGCTGGAAGAACTGGTTGTTCACGAGCTACTTCATGTAAAACTCTATGGACTGGACCAAATGATAGAGGAGCTTCTGTCACTAGTCTATGGCAAGAAAGAGAACGCAAAACGAGAGTTCGCGAGCACGCAGTTCATGATACTCTTGGAATCCACAGTTGAAGATCTGACAAAAGGTTTCCTCACGGCGGCCAAGAGCGAGAAAGCCTTGTCCTTTGGAAGACTGAGAAAGAGCATTGATGAAGAAATCGGGGACCGCTAGCGCGTGCGGCATAGAATCCTAAGATGGATGTCTGTCTTCCAGTCGGAGCAATTGCGCATACGCTAAGTGCGCTTCGGTTGAAAGATGCAGAGGACTGAGAAAGCTTCTTAAGAATAGCTCGAAATCATTAGAACCGCATACGACAAGTCCGACTGAAGGGTTCCTATGATAAACAAAGGAAGATATTTGTTCAGCTCAGAATCTGTGGCAGAAGGCCATCCAGACAAAGTCGCAGACCAAATATCAGATGCCGTATTGGATGATGTCCTGGGCAAGGATTCTAAGGCAAGAGTCGACTGTGAAACACTAGTAATGCAGGGAAACGTGATAGTCACTGGCCAAATCACAACCTCTTGCTACGTGGACATCCCCAACATAGTCAGAAAAACATTGAAGGAAATAGGACTGGATAACGCCAAGGACGGAATGGATTGGGAGACCTGTGGCGTGCTAGTTTCGGTGACAGAACAGTCCCCAGACATTGCGGTTGGAGTCAACGAGACTGAAACGCATGAGCAAGGAGCCGGAGACCAGGGAATGGTGTTCGGCTATGCCACGAACGAAACGAAGGAACTAATGCCCCTGCCAATAATGCTTGCACACAGGCTCGTAAAGCGGCTATCTGAATGCAGGAAGAACGGGATCCTACCATATCTGAGACCAGACGGCAAATCGCAGGTCACCATCGAATACGTCGAAGGGAGACCGAAAAGAGTGGCTGCTGTCGTGATAGCTGCTCAGCACGTTGAAGATGTTAATAGAGAGAAAATGAGGGAAGACATAGAAACCCAAGTCATAAGAAAGGTCATACCTTCGAACATGCTGGACAACGAAACGAAATACTACATAAATGGAACAGGAAGGTTCGTGATTGGAGGAACTCTGGCGGATTCAGGCCTCACTGGAAGAAAAATCATCATCGACACTTATGGAGGCGTTGGGAGTCACGGGGGAGGATGCTTTTCTGGAAAAGACCCGTCAAAAGTCGACAGGTCAGGCTGCTACATGGCAAGGTATATCGCCAAAAATGTCGTTGCAGCAGGCTTAGCAGACCAATGCGAGGTCCAAATATCGTACGCAATCGGCATAGCACAACCAATCTCAGTTATGGTTAACACGTTTGGCACCGGGAAGATGCATGACGAGGAAATCCTCGAGTTAGTGAAAAAGCACTTTGACATGAGACCTAAGGCAATCATAACCCATTTGAACCTGCTCAGACCGATATATAGAAAGGCGGCCGTGTTTGGGCATTTTGGAAGAGACGATCCGGACTTCACGTGGGAGAGAACCGACAAGGCAGAAGCTCTCAAAAAAGAAGCTGGAATCCAGTAGCGCGCGGTTTCCGAGTCTATTTAGCGCGCGCGGTTAGCGTGGTTTGCCCATGAGGATGAATACGGCCACGGCGCCTACGCAGAACACAACTATGATAAGCGTCAGAAATAGCATCTGGGGCAATCCAAAGATATAATGCTGAATCTCGTAGTCTAGACTGACGAGTTTGCTCTCAGACGAGCCTGCGTTGGAAAAGTGCAGAACATATTCTCCATCCCTGTCGCAGACAAGATTGTGGTTGACGTTCCCGACTGCTCCGAAGTTCTTCACTGTTCCGTTGGGATAAACTATGTGAAATTCTAGTGTGTTTCCAGACTGGCCTCCGGTCACGGTGAAATGTATCAGGACATGATCGTCAACCGCAAGATTCAGCTTCCTAGTGTCCTCTTCGCCAGCAGCTATGCTGAAGGTTATAGTAGTCGCAGCCACGGCCTGAATCAGAATGGCGAATAGGAATCCAAGAAGAAACAGGCCGGTCGCTAGCTTCCTTAAATGGAACATCGAGTAATCCTCTCCTTCATCATCGATAGCCTTTATGAAACGCAAGTACGAATCCAGAAACAAGCTTTTGCATACGCATTGCAGATCTAGTCAGTGATACGCGTGCTACACGAGCAATAGCTGGCCGCTTTTTTGTCAAGACTTAATTACCGTGGTGTATGACTAATCTGCATAGGAAAAAAGGTGAAAGCTTTGGACGCAGACGAGAAATTCGAGAAGCTAACTGAGGAAATGATCAAGAGATTCTTGGACAACAACCCTGACTACGCTACAGCACTTGGGCTCCATGAGCCGTACGACTATATGCTGCCCGACGGTTCCACGGCGACGTATGTGAAGAACCTTGAGCTGGAGAAGGAGTGGCTCAAGAGGCTTGCTGACACTGTGAAGCGTGAGGAACTGAGTGAGGACCACAGGCTTGACTGGGAGATAATCAGAAAGTTCCACGAGAGCTCCACTTTTTACTTCTACGAGCAACCGACCCACGAGCTTAACCCAGACGCATTCAGCGTTCTCGGCGGCCTTGTCTTCATGATGCTCACACGAGACTATGCTCCGCTTGAGAAACGAGTCGACGCCATCGCCGCACGCCTCGAGAAGGCACCCAAATACTTGGAGGAATTCCATTCCAGATTCGACAAGACGAAACCAGTGAAACTGTGGACCGAAATCGCAATAGAGTCAGCCGAGAGCATAGGCGGCCTGTTCCAGTTTCTGTTGCACATCGCGAAAGGCCAAGTCTCAGACAAGACCTACCAGAGGCTCAACAAGGCAGTTGAAACCCTCCAGCCAGCACTGAAAAAGCACATGGAATGGCTCAACAGCCTCACTTCAAGAACCAAGAACGAGTGGGCACTTGGACGCGAGAAGTTCGAGAAGCTGATCAAGCTGCGAGACCTTGGCATGAGCTCAGACGAGATACTGAAGCTAGGCGAGAAGTATCTCGAAGAGCTGAAGGCTGAACGCAAACGCTTGGCACAGCAGATAGCGCCAGGAAAGACGGAGCAGGAAGTCATGAAGAAGATTGAAAGTGAGGCTCCGAAGACTTTCGAGGAGGCATTGAAGTACACGGAAGAAGCCATGGAGGAGGCCAAACGCTTTGTGCAGAAGAACGATCTGGCCACCGTTCACGCCGAAGACAGGCTGTACGTCAGGGAAACACCCGCCTTCATCGCGCCTCTGATACCCTTCGCCGCCATGATGATGCCCTCTAAATACGACAAACCACAAATAGGCGTCTACATAGTCACCCGGCCGAAAGACATAGCCAACCTTGGCAACCACCTCAACTACAAGTCAGTGAGGAACACGGCTGTCCACGAGGCCTACCCAGGCCACTTCCTTCAAGGCTCATGCTCAAACCGCGCCAGCGTAATCCGCATAATAGCAGAGGGAACAGAGACAGGCGAAGGCTGGGCACACTACTGCGAACAAATGATGGCCGAACAAGGCTTCATAACTGACCCGGAAACCAAGCTCATACAAATCAACGACGTAATCTGGCGAGCCGTCCGAATAATCGTGGACGTGAAGCTTTCCAGAGGCGAGATGGGCTTTGACGAAGCCGTGGATATGCTTGTCAGGGAAACAGGCATGTCAAAGGACGGCGCCACCGCCGAGGTGCGAAGGTACACTCAGACGCCTGGCTACGCGCTTTCCTACCTGCTCGGAAAACACCTGATCCTCCAACTGAAGAAAGACGTAAAACAGAAAATGGGCAGCAAATACACGGACAAATTCTTCCACGACACTATCACAGCAAATGGCTACCTGCCTATGTCGTTGCTGCGTAAGGTCTTCGAGCAGAAAATAGGCAAACTGAAAGCTTAGCTTCCAGCGTCCCTCTCTTTTTTCTTTGTCTTCTCCGATCGTGAACGATAGCCTCATAGTGCGGGATAAGATTAAATTAGCTGAACCTGCACCAAGCTTACCAATGAGCCTCAAAACAATACTCGGCGCGATTTCTGTAGCCATTCTGATCTTCTTTGGCATCATATTTGCTTTGTCCACTGGCGCGCTCACGGAAGAGCAGGGTGACCTGAAAATGACTAGGTTTGTTGTAGCAGGCATGCTGTTTATCGCGGGTTTCGGGATCGCTTACTACCTGAGCAAGAAGCCGACGACCATAGTTCAGAAGCTTGAGGTGTCGGGCGAAATGAAGGCCATCGCGTTGAAGTGCCCCAACTGCTCAGCCTCTGTGGACGCCAACTCGATAAAGATGGTCTCAGGAGTGCCCTACGCAACGTGCCCCTACTGCGGACACACGTTCGAAGTGGCAGAGGAACCAAAATGGTGAGAAACCGAACCCTGCTGACGTTGTTTGTTTTCGTGTTCGTCCTGACAGCGCTTACGGGCACAGTTGCCTTGGCTTGGACAGGAACCTACCATCTTGACCACGAATGGGTCAAGATATGGATAAACCAGGACGGAACAATCGACCTGTTCTACAATATCACATTAACACTGGATTCGGGAGACGACATCAACTTCGTAACGGTCGGTCAGCCCAAAGGTGATTTCACAATAGGCGAGGCTAAGGATCAACATGGATACCCGCTGCCGACCTCGGACGTTAGCAGCAGCAGCGACTACAAAGTCAAGGTCGCCCTTCGTGCACCGTTGAAACCTGGCAAATCCATTTGGTTCACGTTGACCACCAACGTGGCCCACATGATTTATTTGGACACGCAGAATGCGGGAAACGCAGGCATGCAATTCATACCCACATGGTTTGCGGCCTCGGTGGGCGACCTCCGTGTGTCAATCGTGTTGCCTCTTGGCGTCAATGAAAGCGTGGTGAGGACTTCGCGGAACTGGGACAATACAGGCAAGGAAGGCGACGGGCGGCTGTGGGTCTATTGGCAGAAGCAGAATCTCTCGCCTAGCGAACAATTTCCAGTCGGTGTTTCCTTCCCGAAAGAATACGTGCAGCACTATGACACTCAGCCCTCCGATGGGAACCCTCCTTCTGGTTCGCCAAGTGTAGGCTTTTGGGAATGGGCCTTGCCTCTCATTGCAGGCGGGGTGATTCTGTTCTCAGTATTGGTTGCCGTTGTCTTTGCGGTGGTCAAGAAGCCATATCTCGTGCCTCGGGTCAGCATAGAGACCCTTGGAATTAGGCGAGGCCTGACCGCCGTGGAGGCATCGTACTTGCTTGACATGAAACCAACAGTGCTTGTCACCGAAATCCTCTACAGCCTGCTGCAGAAACGGGCTGTGTGGGTTGAGTCTACAAAGCCGTCAATCAAGCTCAAAGTCATGGATTCCGTGCAACGCAACTTGGCCGCGCATGAAACTTCGTTAAGGTACTATGAGCTTGATTTTCTAGGCTCGCTGAGGCCTGATGGAACGATAGACGAGGAGAAATTGGCTCGCACCGTCATGGGGCTGATGAAGAACACTGAGGAAAAGATGCGTGGCTACTGCCGGCGCGACACGATTGACTACTATAAGAAGGTTGTAACGAAGGCTTGGGGGCAGGTGGAGCAGGCAGGGACGCCTGAACTCGCTTCTAAGGCTTACGATGAACAGCTGCTGTGGCTTCTGATGGATCCCAATTATCAGGGACGCACTCGGACGGCCTTCCGCGAAAGACCCTTCGAACCCAGCCCTCTTTGGTTCTGGTACTGGTACGGTTACACCCAATACCATCCACATCCGACTTACACGCCGACACCACAACCACCAACACAAGCCGCGAAACCTCCAACAATCCCAGGTGCAGACTTCGCGAACAACATCGCAACAGCCCTGGAGAAGACCTCAAGCAACATAGTCGTCAATCTGGAGAAATTCGCCAATTCCATCGTGCCGGTTCCTCCAGCGCAGAAGGCTTCAAACCAGCCTGCACATGGCAACGCTACGTGCGTGTGCGCGTGCCATGCTTGCGCGTGTGCTTGCGCGTGCGTGTCTTGCGCCTGCGCATGTGCCGGCGGAGGAGTGGGATAAGACATGAGTTTCATACAACGAAGGCTGCATCCACAGATCCCTCAAGGGCGCTACACCTACCGAGGAAAAGGAAGCTTCACAGGCCTAGCGCTTCAACTCAGAGTCGAGCCCAAAGGCCTAGGTGTGATGGTCATAAATGCCAACACGGTGCTCTACCTAAACGAGACTGCAACGGCCTTTGCCTATTTCTTCATGCAGGGAGTGCCAACAGACCTGGTTCTGAAGAAAATCGGACGGATGTACAGAGTCAAGCCGGCAACTGCCAAAGAGGATTACGAAAAGCTTGTTTATGCCATCAGCACGCTGGCACAGACCGAGAAGGTCTGCCCAGTGTCCTTTCTCAACGTGGAAAGCATTGAGCCATTCACACAGCCGTTTTCAGCGCCGTTGCGCGTGGATCTGGCCCTCACTTTCAGATGCCAAAACAACTGTGTTCACTGCTACGCAGGAGGCCCACACGAAACACCCGAACTGACCACCGAGCAGTGGAAAGAAGTCATTAACCGCCTTCAACACGTCGGCGTGTTCATACTGACCTTCACAGGCGGCGAACCGACGCTCCGTGAAGACCTGCTTGAGTTGCTGCTCTACGCGGAGAACAATGGAATGGTCACGGGCCTAGTCACGAACGGCAGAAAACTGAAAGACAAAACCTACGTCGACGCGTTGGAGAAGAGTGGTTTGGACTTCGTGCAAGTAACGCTCGAGTCCCACGAAGCCCGAATTCACGATTCCATGACGGCCACGAAGGGAAGCTGGAAAGAAACCGTGGCAGGAATCAAGAACGCCGTGCCCTCGCAAATCTACACCACCACAAACACGACGTTGAGCAAACAAAACGCCCCAGGCTTCCTCGAAACGCTGGATTTTCTGAAAGACCTGGGAGTGGCAGCATTCGGCTGCAACAGCCTCATCTACTCCGGAAAAGCCAACAAGATAGCTGATAAGTTCGCTTTGCCACTGGAAACACTGAACTATCTGTTGCCCAAGATCCGCGACAAGGCCAACCAGCTCGACCTCAAGTTTCTTTGGTACACGCCCACACAGTATTGCCGCCTTGACCCAGTCAAACTAGGCCTAGGCGTCAAATCCTGCTCTGCCGCAGGCATAAGCATGTGCATAGGCCCAAACGGCGACGCGTACCCCTGCCAAAGCTACTTCGAGAGCCTCGGCAACATCCTGAAAGACGACTGGCAAAGAATCTGGAACCACCCACTCGCAACGCAGATAAGGAAAAGAGAATACGCGGAGCCGAAATGCAAGGACTGCGCACAGCTACACATCTGCGGCGGAGGATGCCCGCTGGAACTGCAGAAAGGGAAATTCATGTGCTCGGAAGCCCAGTGATCGGGGCCTCCAGCATGGCATACACTACTTCTTGGTCAGGCGTGGATCAGCACGGCGCTGCTCTTTATTCGTATCGAGTCAGGTAGAGAGGTTTGCCAGCTTCTCTTTTGCGTTCTTCCATGGGAATGCTTTCCAGCGGTTTAATGTCGCTGGCTCTTGAGCTGATCACAATGGCCTTGGGGGCCTCAACTATGGGTGAGCTCTTGGCTTTCAATTTTCTCTCCACTTCTCACATTGCGCGCACTACAGATAATTGGCTTCTGAAATCAGAATCAGTATTGAGAAACCGGATCAGTCCTCTGTATGTTTCAAGTCTAGGAACGCGCGCGGGTGACAGTTCAAACCGTGGCACAGCTGCGCGCGCTAAGAGCAAACGCGCGCGCCTTGAGGGGGAGCCAATGAGTATGCACTTATGTTGGAAGAAGCATATTGGTAGGCTATACTTGTGGAGCGCGTGATGGGCGTGGCTAGGACGAGACGGAGGGGTCGCTATCGGCGTGGGTTCTCAGTTGCGATTCTCGTGGGTTTCGAGGAGAATCGTGCTGTCCTTTGGCAAGTGTACAGCAACGTAGCGAAGACGCAAGCCACGGTGGTGCTTAGGGGAACTAGGAAAGATGATAGGGCGGTCTATAGCTTTCATGAATCAGTCGTAGATGCGTTGAGGCCAGCGCTCAAAGAGGGCGTCAGAAGCATCGTGATAGCGGCTCCTGTGAGAACCAGCTTTTCACGTGATTTCCTGAACCATGTTCAGAGACATCATGCATGGTTGACCCAAGCTAGCGGCTCAGGCCAAGCGGCCTTCGGCGAACTCGTCGGTTCAGCAGGCCAGCCTCATGATGTGGCGGAGCTGGTGAAAACCCAAGCCTTCCAGAAGGCCATCAGCGAAACCACATCCGGAGAAGCCGATCACGTCATTGATACGCTTGATAAGTGCCTTAACGACGCCGAAAGAGGTGAATCTGTCCTGTATTCGCTCCAAGAGATAGAGGATCTCATCTATGACCGACGGAAACGAGGCGGTCTCAGACCTTCGTATCTGTTGCTCACAGACAAGTATCTCTCGGAACAACGTGAGAAGAGCAGGCTTAACAGACTGCTGCAGATCTCCAAGAACAGGGGCATCAAAACGAGAGTGGTCAATGCTGAGACGCCAGCTGGCAAACGGCTCAGTCAACTAGGAGGGCTTGTCTGCCTCACCGAGCCCGATCAAGCCGACAGCAGAAATCACACGCAATAGGTGCGCGCGCTAGTGAAGTTTCTTGCCGCACTTATCGCAGTAGCTGTCATCACCGGAGTATTCTTCTCCACAATCGGGGCATTGGCCTTTTTCTCTGCTTGCAGATTGGCGTATGTTTTCCCTTACGGTTCTGAAGGCTTGCTGTATCTCTTTGGATGCTGTAGCGAAGGCTTTCTCCATTTCCTTTCCCATTCTTGCGATGGCTTCTCTCATCTCCTCTGCAGGGGTAGAAATGCCTGCATCAATGCCCGCTTGGGTTCTGGCGCCACATCGTGGACAGAAATATTCGCCCTCAGAAAGGCTGTTGCCGCATTTAGAACAGAAACCCACGAAAGCCACCGTTCATGAAACAGACGTAAAGAACGATTTAAGCGTTGTTCAACCGAACCTGCTTCAATCCAAGTTTGCGCAAGCCTTCAGGCCTGATTCCTAACGGCGGAGCCTCATCACAACAGTCTCGGAAAGGTAGTTGAATATTCTTTGTCGCTTCGCTGGGTAAAGCAGCCATCCCAATATGCAGTCCAGGGGAAGAAGATAGGCTTTCCCTATGCTTTCTATGGCCGCACGCGCCATGTTTGCTGGTTTGCCGTCCAACCGCGTGACTTTTATCCTCATGGTCATCTTGCCGAATGACTGACCGTAGGCTCCTTCCATTATCATCCAATACAAGAAGTGGATGATGTTGCTGACGCCGAAGTCGGCAAACGGAATCCAAGTTGGGAGCCCAGTCGCCAACGTGAAACTCGGCCACCCGGACGCCAAGAGCATTCTTATCGGTGTAATCGCAATACCGAGGATCACGACGTCTATCAGCCAGGCGACAAACCTTTCACCCCACGTTGCCAGTCCAAGTCTGGCCGCGCTTTCGACAGGGGTTCCGCACTTCGGGCAGTAGGTCGCCCCTTCAGACATTTCGTTTCCACAGTTCTTGCAGTATGGCATCGGCCTGTTTCCCCACTCGCAACACTACTTGTCGGAGTATTTATTCTTCTCTTTCCCAACGACGTGGAAGCCTCGCTTCTCAAGCTGTTCAAGCAGTTCCTTCGGTTCCTGATACCATTGACCCCACTTTCTGCAGATGTGCTCCGTCCAGCTGTAGTTGTCGTAGGTGTATGTTTCCTTGCGGTCTCCTTCAAGCCGTATCTTGGCCCTTGCTTTCCGGTAGTAGTTCTGTGCGAGGTAGCCTTTATCCATGGCTTTCATTGCTTTGGCGACTTTTTCATCGTCGAGCTCTGGGTATTCGTCTTCGAAAAGCGTGAAATCAAGCGGGTATCGGGGCCTTGGCGGCGGATCTTCATCTGGATAGCCCATCGCTAACTGCACCAGCGGGAACACGCGGGGCGGTAACTTGCACTCTTCAGCAATTTGGCTTGCCCTGTACATGGCGCTTCCGAGGAAGCAGCTTCCAAGCCCTAGGCTTCTGCCTGCGATCACCATGTTTTCAGCCATCAAAGCCGCATCCTCAATGCCGAAAAACAGTAGCGTAAGATCATTCGTGGTCAGCTTCCAGTTTCTCTTTGCCATTATACGTTCGAACTTGAAGGAGTCCACGCAGATCGTGAACAAGAGCGGCGCCTTCCACGGGTTCCGTTTCTTGTTGCGTGACAGCAGAACGCTGTAGTACTGCGAGGCGAAGGGCGCTTGCTGGCCTGCCCTCACAACCGTCCTCACTGTCTCGTCAGAAACGGGCTTGTCTGAGTATCTGCGGATGGACTTGTGGTCGAGCATGGTCCGAATTACCGCGTTGCCTTTCGCGGGTTTGTTGCCAATTGTCATGGGTGCAGATATCGTAGGGATTCAAACATATGCTTTTTGGAGCGACGGAAGAAAAGCAGTGCTGGAGTTTGATGAGCTACACTAAAAGAAGTGGTTTTGGGCATGGCTTAGCGCGCGCGCTAAAGCCGTCCTGTGCCCTTGTCGTTTACTCTTTTTCTGGTTCTTTCCATTCTTCGATTAGGAGTTTGTTGTCTCCTTGTTTGAAGGCTACTCTTATTTTGATGGCGTCGGCTCCGCGCTTGGTTCTCTTGTAGTTCTTGAATGGAAACATGCTGTCTTCTGCTAGGTCCAGTGGTACGTAGATTAGGTATTTGCCGTCTTTTCTTCTGAAGAGTCGCCCTCTTGCTGAATTCACCATTTTTCCAACACCTCTGTTTGAATGTGTAGTTCAAGACTCAAAACCATACAAGAAAGTACTATTTAAGAATAGTTGTCAAGTGATACAGGATAGTGCCCGCAATTCATACTGTTTTTGATATCGCCTGAATCATAAGTAACAGAATAAGCAGCATGCGATAGCAGAAAGCAAACAGCCTTTCACGAGCAGAAAAACGGCCAATCTCTTTCATAGGAAAAGCTACAAACACACTTTTATCAGCCAAGATCCCAATGGCTAGACAAACGTGGGCAGGAAACCGCATGCATCCTCACTCTAAGAGCGAAGTGACCATAGCCGAGCTGACCAGAACTGAAGCCTCTTCAGTTAGACTGCTTTACAGGTACACGTCACGGCACTACTACGACCTATCGATCATCCGCGAACTGAATGGCTGGAAGACCGAGTTGACTCTAAAGCCTTCTGAGGAGCCTGTCGAGAGGGCTTCTGAATCGCGGTTTTTCGAGGACTTTGTGGAGGAACCTCGCGCCTTCGCTGCAAAACTGGAGGGCGATCAAGTTGGCTGGCTTGAAGTCGGCTATCACAAGTGGAACAACCGCATGCGCGTCTGGGAAATCCTGGTCAAAGATGGCTTTCGTCGCAGAGGCATAGGCACTGCCCTCATCAACCACGCCATAAGAATCGCCAAGGAAAGAGGTGCCAGGGCACTCGTGCTGGAAACGCAAACATGCAACGTGCCCGCCATAGACTTCTACCTGAAACATGGATTCGAACTCGTAGGATTCGACGCAACAGTCTACACAAACCAAGACATAGACCGGAGAGAAGTGAGACTCGAACTGGGCCTAAGACTATAGCACTTGCCAGCGCGCGCGCGCAGCGCCACAAAACTGTGGCGCCACTGTGGCGACACCATATAGAGCGTGTGAGACGTGACAAAGGGCCAGACGACGTATGAGACAAACCGACGGAAACGACGGAGAACGGACAAAGCGCGCGCTGGACGAATTCTGAAATCGTTTGTCAATGCGTTGACCGGCCTTTTTCTGGCTTTCGCTAATTGGCACATTTCCTAGGGCGTTACTGGGGCCTTTCCAAGTTTTCTCCGTTTCGCGTTCCCTAGTCGGCGACGATTGCTCACATTCAAGAGTCCCGCAGTGTTGGCAACATCGAGTCTTGCTTCCATATCTGTTGATTTCTTGTGAGCGTTTTATTGGACTATTATTGGTAATGATTGTAGCAGGTTCGTGTGCAGAGCATTAACTGAGACTTTTTTCCCTTTTTCCAGTCCATGGACCCGGTATGGAGCACGAGCTATGACTCAGGTCTTTTGGGAGTTTCGTTTCCCTCGAGAGTCACTCTTCTGAATTCTGGAAACAGGATGCGCGCTATGCTCAGTTGGTTTCTCGCCTGCTTATTGTCGTTTCCTTGCATGACTGTGCTACGCATGTACATAATGTTTAAGTCGCTCGGTGTGCCACTATTTAGTTAGAGGTAGTGTGTCGTGCGAAACAATATACAAGATTCCGCAGACATTCGTTGGGAAGTTATGAAGTCTATGTTGGACGATTTTCCGGAACTGCAGGGTCTTACGAAGCGATACCTTCTCGCCAACAGGGATTCCGCCCGAATCAGTCCAACAATTCGCATAGGCCCTGGGGTCGGAGAAATAACGCGGAAGGCGGTTAAGGAATACCGCAGAGAACGTTCAACGAAATGACGTCCTCCCATCGCTTTTCGAAAGTGAAAGGCGGGCAAGTTTTTGCGCGTTACATGGCTCGCCTCATTGTGAGTTCTCAAGTCTTAAATCCCAAAAAGCTCCAATAACATAACAGCGCGCGCTAATTTTCTCTCTTTGCTGGTTCGTGGACGAGAAACAGAACCATTATGAGTGTTGGGATTGTGGTTGCGATGGCTATTAGGAAGGGCAACTGTGGAAAGACGCTCACGTAGAGGTAGTTGCCCAGCAGCATGCCTATGCCCATCGTTATGTAGCCTGTGAAGTTTGTGAAGCCGTTGATCTTGCCACGATTCTCAGCGGCCACCAAGTCGGTTGCAAGAGCCATCAGCGAAGCGCTGAACAACAGGTTGCCGATGCCATACAGGATCATCGCGATCATAACGGTGAAGAGGTTCCCCGTTGTGAAGATGGCCATGCCTGCAGCAAAAACAAACAAACCCAGTATCAGCGGCGTCTTTCTGCCGAACTTGTCAACCGCCTTACCGATAGGAATCGAAGCCACAACCATGGTCAACAAGAGTGGAATGAAGACGAGCCACCACTGCTCCTTCGGGATGCCGAGAACCTCAACAGCGTAAAGCGCGTTGATCACATTCGTCAGCGCACCGCCAAACATGAGAACTATCTGGGAGACGAGCAGCCAGAGCATCGACCGAGGCACGACCTTCCAGACGCTGAAGCTCTCCTTAATTGACTTCGGGTAGGCGGAGAGGAAGTACCTGAAACGGATCGGTTCAGCGTTGGTCACGGTTTCCTTGAGCCTGAGCCTCCAGACGGCAGCAACAAGAAAAAGCGAGGTCACCGTCACATAGATGATCCGCATGCTCCACTCCAAACCAAACTGCAGCAGCAGAAAACCCGCGATGATCGGTCCAGGCGTGTTGAACGTCCCATGGATAAGCATGATAATCGAAGATCCCATACCTCTGCGTTCCGGAGGAAGCGAATCTTGGACCATCGAAAAGAGCGCAGGCTGATAAATCAAACACAGGCTAGTAACTATCGTGCCCAGCAGGACGAAATGCCATGTCGGTGCAAACGCGTACAACAAATATGAGGAGGCCATCCCGAACGTCATGGTCGTGATGAGCCAGCGCCTCCCGTATTTGTCTGCCAGATATCCGCCAGGAAAGGCCACCGCGGCCATGCTGAGAAAGCCAGCAAGCCCTATTATGCCTAAGGCAACGCCTGTGCCTCCCAGCACGTCGTGGACATAGAGCTGAAAGTTCGGGGCAGGCATTTCACCTGCAAGATCCATGATAACCCAGCTTATGACCAGAATCCTGTAGTTGCCTGTGATGAACGAGAACTCACGTCTTATCGATTCGACAAGACCCATCTATGTCGCTCCGTCGACCTGTCAACGAAATATGGTGCATGAAACATGAGGCTCGTTTGATATACTTCCCCGTCCAGTCCCGAAACCTACCGTCAGTACTACGACTTACTTAAGCCTTAGCACCGAGTCGTTCCTTCAAAGGGCTGATGTTGACAAAAACCGATCACTGCTGTATTGCTGGTTCAAAACAGCTCACTCCAAGTCAGTTGTTTGAAGGATTGACATAAGGCTTATATGCGCAGCGCGCGCGGCACAAAATCGCCACCTGACAACCCATCCCAGACTTCCTCGTTTCTTATCCTTGTTTTCCCTTCATCCCATGAGGATAGCCTTAGGGGATATGTATGGGAATGGGTGTCGGTAGCGCGCGCTAGGGTTACTTGCTAGATTCTTGTCAGCTTCCACGTTAAGACTTCAGTCCCTGCTGCAACAAA